>NZ_JBEZUZ010000091.1:0-16147 GCF_040636735.1 Streptomyces sp. NPDC035033
GTTGAAGCGGAACATCAGCGCGGCCACCGGGGTCAGCGCGAGCACCGTGCCCGCGAGCAGTCCGGCGCCCGCGCCGAAACGGCGGCGGCGCCCGTCCGGGGGCGGCGCGCCTCCCGGCCCTCGCGCCCGGGGCGCGGGAAGCCGAGGGCGACGCCCGCCGCGACGAGCAGGACGCCGACGACGTCGGCGGCCTGTCAGCTCGCCCGGGCGGTGGAGGACGGCCGACCCCGACGCCCTCGCCGCCCGCATCATCGGGACCCTGCTGCACGGCGCCGGTCCGCGCGCCTGAACCGGCCGTCCCCCGAAGCGCGTTCGGCCGCCCGCCACCGTCAGAGGGTCTTCCCCCGGGCGTGCGCCAGGGACGCGCCGACGGCGAGGGAGGCGGCACCGCTGGCGAGGCCCAGGACGGCACCGGCGGCCACGTCGCCCGGGTAGTGGACCCCGGTGTGGATCCGGGAGTAGCCGACCGCCGAGGCGAGCAGCCCCAGCGGCACCACGGCGGGCGGCAGCACCACGCCGGCGGCGGTGGCGAAGGCGACCGCCGAGGCGGTGTGCCCCGAGGGGAAGGAGGCCGACTCCGGCATCGGCACGTACCGGCCGACCACCACCCGGGCCGCCTCCCGGTCCGGGCGGGGCCGCCGCACCAGCCGCTTGCCGAGGAGGTTCGCGGTGGCCGAGGCGATCGCGATCGCGCCGAGGCCCACGACCGCCGCGCGGCGCGGCCGGCCCGGGAAGAGGGCGAGCCCGGCGGCGACGGCGAAGGAGATCTTCGAGTGGTCGGCGGCGTTCGACAGCCGGCGCAGACCGGCGTCCAGGGCGGGCGTCGGCGTGGCGGCCACCGCCCCGTACACGGCCCCGTCCACCGTCCGCAGGTCGTGCAGGACCGCCTGTACGGCGGAGACCGCGGCCCGCGGCCGGTCCCGCAGCCGCGCCGCGGTCCGGAGGCCGCTCACGGAGTCGTACGCCCCGCTCCCGCCCCTCGTCGTCTCGCCGCTCGTGCTCTCGTCACTCATGCGCCACTCCTGTAGGGGTCCTGGGACGGTTCGAAGACCCGGACCCGTGGAGGTCCGGGAAGGCGAGCCGGATGATCCGCCGCCAGTCCAACGGCGGAGGCGGCGGAATCACGCCCGGCCGGACGCGTGGCACCAGCACGCGCAGCGCGCGCGGCCGCACCTCGCAGACGACCGGGGCGGGCAGGACGAGCGCCTCCCCGTCCACGGCCACCGACACGGCCCTCTCCGCCTTGCGCACCCCGGTGTTGGTGACCCCGCCGTGGATCTCGACGCGGTGCGCGGTCAGCACGTTGAGCGCGGTGGACTGGGTCCCCCGCACCGCCAGTTCGGCGGCCTGCGCCGCGCCGTCCACCCGGATGCCGATCACCCCCAGCCGTCCGCTGTCCAGCCGGACGCGCCGGCCGGCGCCCGCGCTGAACGGATCGGGCGTCGCGTACGGGTTGTTGCTCACCAGGACCGCCTGCTGACCCGCCAGCCGGGTGGAGTCCGCGGTCGCGTCGAGCCGGTCGCCCTGCCCGCCCTGGAGCAGGTCCGGCAGCGCGTCGAGCGCCGTCTCCGCCTTGGCGTCCCGGTACTCCGGCCGCCGCACCACGTCCGCGTACACCCCGAAGGACACGGTGTTGACGAACGGCCGGCCGGAGACCGTGCCGAGGTCGACGCGCATCTCCTCACCGTCCGTCAGCGCGTCCAGGCAGGCCGCCGGATCGTTCCGGTCGAGGCCGAGGTCCATCGCGAAGTGGTTGCGGGTGCCCGCCGAGATCACCAGGAACGGCAGGTCGTGCTCGGCCGCGACCGCGGCGACCAGGGCCTGGGTGCCGTCGCCGCCCGCCACTCCGAGGAGGTCGGCGCCGTCCGCGACGGCCCGCCGGGCGAGCTCCTCGACGTCCACCGGCGCGGACGGGTCGAGGAGCACGACCCGCGCCCCCAGCTTCTCCGCCTTCGCCACCAGCCCGAACCGCTCCACCTTCCCGCCGCCCGACTTCGGGTTCATGATCAGCACGGCGCGCCGGGGCCGGGTGGCGGGCACCGCCGGCGCGGGCGCGTCCCCCACCTCCTCCGGCTTGCGCAGCGCGGCCCGCGCGCACGCCAGCGCCCCGCCCCACAGCCCCAGCGACATCAGCGCGAACAGCCACAGCCCGGCGACCACGTACAGCACGAGCACGCCCACCGGCGCCCCCACCAGCAGCACCGCCCCGAGCACCCGCACCGCTCCCCGGTGCGCCACGAACCACCACAGCCCCACGGCCGCCGCCGCCAGCCCCGCCAGCCCGCTGAACAGCGCCAGCAGCCCGCCGCCGCCCAGCGCCAGGAGCAGGACGACCACCGCCCCCACCGCCGCGAGCAGGGCCACCCGCGCGAGTCCCCGCGCCGTCCTCACCGCGTCACCGTCGTCCCACCACCGCACCGCTCCGTCCGCCGACCCGTACTCCACCCTCCACCCTCCCCCACGCTTCCGCTCCCCCACCCGGCGGACTCCCCCGTCCGGGGGAAGCCCCCGCCCAGCGGGCCCTCCGACACGAACAACGACGAAGCGCCCCCGCCCGGGGGTTCCGGACGGAGGCGCTTCGGTGTCGATAGGCCGTGCGGGGCTCGAACCCACCCTTAAGGAACAAGAGTCCAGGCCGGGTCCGACCGGGTGATGCCGGAAGGTGCCTCTCGGTCCGCGGATGCCTGGTCGGGCGGGGTGAACGGTGCCGCACGGTCCGGCCGGAACCGGCCTGTGCCGGAACGTCCGCTCGCCCGACCAGAACAGTGAGCATCTGCATGGGCGGCAGGAAACCAGGCTCCGCTCAACGAGTCAGGGAAGCAGCCAGAGCCAGTCGGGATTCCAGTTGCTGCTTGGCCAGGGACAGGGTCTCGGCGTGCTTCTCGATCAGCTGCTTCTGGTAGGCCACCGTCACCGCGTACCGCACCCCCACCAGGTTGACCTGCTGCTTGCACCGCACGTCGGCCTTGGCCGCCGTGATCGCCCTGGCACTGGAGAGCGCGCCCTCGGAGAAGCCCATCTCCCTGGCCGCCTTCATGGGGTCCGCGACCGTGTAGCCGGCCTTCGCCATGCACTCCGACCAGCGCTTGGAGACCGCCCGGACGCGGGAGTCCTCCAGCGCCTTCGAGTCGGCCTCGCTCTTGAGGTTGAACACGAAGAGGATGTCGACCTCGTTCGCCTTGCGGGCGTACAGCTTGAGAAAGGACTCGCGGACGCAGCCGCCGACGGGCAGCCGCTGTCCGTTGAGTTTGACGTCGCTTCCGCCGCCCTTCTCGGCATCCTCCAGATTCGAGGGCATGTCAGCGGGGTCGAGGTCGTCCTCGCCCATGAGGGCCAGTTCTTCCGCCTCGGTCAGTTGCCGGTCGGAGCCCCGTTGCCGGGGAGCGTCCGCCATGCTCGGGTTCTGGTAGCCGTAGCGGGCGGCCGTGTCCGGGTCGGCCAGACCGAAGACACGGGCATTCGACTCGCTCGCGGAGACGGGAGGCCGCTCGGGGGCGTGGAAGACGAAGCCGAACCTCGTCATACACCGACCGGTCAACGTGTTCTGTGCCCGAGTGAGCGCGTCCTGCTGCTCGGGTGCGGCCTCGTAGGCATCCAGCGGAAAGGTCACACCGGCGGTCTTGAGCATGGCGGGCATGGAGCCGATACGTGGTTCGGCATCGCTTTGTGCGGAGCCGCCTCCGCCTCCGCCTGTGGCGGAGCAGCCCGCCAGGGCGAGTACCACCCCGACGGCTGCGGTGTAACGCCGGGTCATATCTTGTCTGCGCTCGAAGAGATCTTGTTCTTGTAGTTGTCGGTGGCGTTGCCGACGTAGCCACCGGGGATCGAGCCCCGGATCCCCTCGCGGAAGACGTCGGTCCACACGTAGTAAGTACCGGACCAGCGGTTCCGGTACGACGCCGTGTTGTCGTTCGTGGTCTGGCCCTCGCCAGGGCAGTTGATGCTGCTCGGGTCCTTGAAGCGGTTGTCGGTGAAGTCGTTGTCGTAGACGTAGACGTCGAAGACGCAGCCGCCCTGGCCGGAGTTGTAGTAGAGCCCGAGCTCCCCGGATTCGAGTATGCCGTCAGCGTGGGTCGCGGCCGCCGCCGACCCGGCCGAGCCCAGCACGGCCCCGCCCAGCACCACAGCCGTCACGGCGAACGCCGAAGCCTTGCGGATCACTCGATCAGTTCTCATCTCTGCCCTTCGTCGAGGTTGAACACGCAGGTACCGCCCAGACCGAACGTAAAGATCAGGCCATGAGGCGCTCGATTTGATCATGTTAGGGATGGGGGCGTCCATGGGTTTCAGGAGCGTTGGACAGGACCTTCTCGGCGGCCCTATCCTCGCTGCCTCTACCTGGAACGATCGGTTCGTGTCACACCCGATCTTCTGCTGCCTCGAATCTGTCAAGTCGGTTCGCAGTTCCCCTTTCTCCTTCATCACGCCCTGCCATCGGAGCTCCCCCATGCCTGTTCGTCCTGCCGCATCCGGACTCGCCGCGATGGCGCTGTGCGCCGCCGCGTTCCTCACCGGTTGCTCCAGTGGTGGCTCCGACGAGGCGAAGGCGGCGCAGCCCTCCTCCGCCAACACCGCAGAAGAGGGCTACTACCGGTGTCTCGAAGCGAACGGTGTCGTCCTGGAGAAGCGTGACGACGGCCAGCTCCGCGTGGACAAGGACGTGAACAAGCCCGCCGCCATGACGGCGGCCCAGGTGAAATGCCAGGACAAGCTCCCCACGGCTGCTCCCTCGTCGACCGCGACGGTTCCTGCCGAGTTCCTGGCCAAGGCCAAGGAACTCAGCGCCTGCCTCCGCAAGAACGGCTTCCCCGAGTACCCGGAACCCGACCCGGCCACCGGTGACGTGAACCTGACCGACGAGCAGAGGGACCAGACCCGCGCCCCCAAGTTCCAGGACGCCCTGGCGAAGTGCGCCCCCACCGAGGCTGCGACGGGCGACGTCGTCGGCGGCTGAACCGTCCACTCCGGGGTGAGGGCGAAGGGGAGCGATGACTCGGGGCACGAACGACATGACAGATGTGGAACCGCAGCAGGACGACTTCACGGAGAGGCTGAATCCCTCACCGGGTGGAAACGGGACGGCCGGCCGGCGACGGTGGGTCGCTGCCATCGCGCTGGGTGCCGTGTGCGCCACGCTCGGAGGGCTGGCGGCAACGTTGTTCGTCAAATCCCCCGCGCAGGCGGCTGCGGAGGCCGCGGCGCCCCCGCCCAGCGTACTGACGGCTCCGGTGGAACGCCGGGTGCTCACGTCGTCCGTCATCACCCGTGGTGAAGTCGTGGCGGAACAGATGGTCGAGGTGACTCCCCGGGGTGCCGCCGGCGAAGGCGGCACAGGGCCGGTCATCACCAAGATTCCTGTGCACCCGGGGGACGCCGTTCGGGCCGGTCAGGTGCTGATGGAGGTGTCCGGGCGGCCCGTGTTCACCCTGGAAGGCACTCTGCCCGTCTACCGCGATCTGCGGCCGGGCGCCACGGGCGACGACGTACGTCAACTGCAGCGAGCGCTGCGGAAGATCGGCCACGACACGGCACCCGACACGGCGGGCAGCTTCGGTGCCGGAACGAAGAACGCCCTCGGCGCCTTTTACGCCTCCTTGGGGTACGACCCGGTTCCGGCGCACGCGACGGACGGCGACCCCGTGGCGGAGGCCCGACTTCGGGTCACCTCGTCCGAACGCGCTCTGGAGGATGCCGAGGACGCCCTGCGCGATCGCCCTGCCGCCGATGCCGAGGCACCGGCCTCCGGTGCGGCCCCTGAGGGAGCGGCATCCGCATCCGCCGGCACGCGCGACGGCGATGGCGGCCTGCAGAAGGCCGTCATCAGGGCGCGCGAGGACCTGGCCGCCGCGCGGACGGCCCTGGCCGCCGCCGAGGCCGCCTCCGGACCGACGCTGCCTGCCGCCGAAGTCGTTTTCCTCAAGGGCTTCCCTGCCCGGGTGGACGCGGTGATCGCGAAAGCAGGTGGGGAGGCGACCGGAACCGCGATGACGCTCTCCTCCGGCAAGCTCGTCGTGCAGGCGTACGTCCCCGAGTACCAGAAGGACCTCATCCGGACCGGGCACGGGGCCGAGATCTACTCCGAGGTGACAGGAACGTCCGCGAAGGGCCGGGTCACCTCGGTCACCGACAGACGACTGGCCGCCGGGTCGGCGGACGGTCAGGAGCAGGGCGAGGGCGGCGGGAGCCCGCAGGACGGAAACGGGTCGATCTCACAGGGCGGAGCGGGCTGGCTCGTGGGAATCACCCCCAGCACACCGCTGAAGGCCGATCTGACGGGCCAGGACGTACGGGTGACGGTCATCGCGGCGTCGACGGACGGGGAGGCTCTGGTCGTTCCGATCACCGCGATCAGCTCCGGTGCGGACGGGCGGACGACCGTGACCGTGGTCGAGGCGGATGGTGACCGGCGCCAGGTGGAGATACGGACCGGCACCGCGGGAGACGGCTTCGTGGCTGTCACACCGGAGACCGCCGACCTGCTCGCCGAGGGCGACCGGGTCATCACGGGCACGTCCCGTGAGGGGAACACCCCGTGAGGAGAGCCACCCCAGACACCGAGACGCCGGTCATCGAGTTCCGAGGCATCGGCCTGACCTATCCCGGGCCCCCTCCCGTGACCGCCCTCAGGCCCTGCGACCTGGCCGTCAGACGCGGTGACTTCCTCGCCGTGGTGGGCCCCTCCGGGTCAGGGAAGTCCACCTTCCTCAACATCGCCGGCCTGCTGGACACGCCCACCTCCGGGACGTATCTCCTCGACGGCATCGACACCGGCAGGCTCCGGGACGCCGACCGCACCGCGCTGCGGGGACTGCGCATCGGGTTCGTCTTCCAGTCCTTCCACCTCATGCCACAGCGCAGCGCCCTGGAGAACGTCGCCCTCGCCCTGGTCTATGACGGCACTCCCCGCCGGGAGCGCGCGGACCGGGCACGTCGGGCGCTGGAGCAAGTGGGTCTGGGCCACCGCGTCGACTCGCTGCCCACGAGGCTCTCAGGAGGCGAGCGGCAGCGCGTGGCCATCGCCCGGGCACTGGTGACGCGCCCCTCCCTGCTGCTGTGCGACGAACCGACAGGAAACCTCGACACTGCCAACGCGGATTCGGTGCTGGCTCTTCTGGAAGATCTCCACAGAGACGGGATGACGGTACTTGTGATCACCCACGACCCCCTGGTCGCCGCCCGCGCCCAGAGCGTGGTGACCATCCGGGACGGCGTGCTGAGCCTTTCCGGGACAGCGACGCACCAGGTCCTCGGGTGAAGCGGGCACGAGGGGCCGACCGCATCCGGCCTTCTGTGTTCGGCTGGCGCGACGTGCTCAGCGAGTCTCTGGCGGGGATGCTCCAGCGGCCTGGGCGCTCTGTGCTGACCGCTCTCGGCACGGTCCTCGGGGTGGGCACGTTCGTCGCGATCCTGGGGCTGACGGCCACCACCTCATCGCAGATCGACACACGGTTCAACGCCCTGAGCGCGACCGAAGTGACGGTCGAGGACATCGCCCACGAGCAGAACGAGTTCGCCGGTCTCGCCTTCCCTGGAGACGCCGACGCGCGAGCCGAACGCCTGAACGGAGTCGAGCACGCGGGGGTGTACTGGCCGGTGCGGTTGGCACCGGACCAAGCCGTCCGCTCCTCCGCCGTCGTCGGAGGAGCCGGCACCGCGGGCACGATCGGCGTCGTGGCCGCCTCACCGGGGATGTTCGCCGCGGCCGGCACCCGGCTGTCCGAAGGGAGGGTCTACGACAACTACGCGTCGGATCACGCCGCCCCCGTCGCCGTCATCGGCGCGGGCGTCGCCGAACGACTCGGCATCACCACCTTGGAGACCCGACCGGCCGTCTTCGTCGGCAGCCAGCCGTTCACCGTCATCGGCATCGTCTCCGACACGGACCGGAAAGCGGACCTTCTGCTCTCCGTCGTCATACCTCGCACGACGGCGGAAAGGATGTGGGGCAGTCCTGAGGGGGGCGGCGCGAAGATGCTGATCTCGACGGAACTCGGCGCCGCTTCGCAGGTGGCCGGGGAAGCAGCGACAGCGCTGCGCCCCGACCATCCCGAGTACTTCAAAGTCGTGCCGCCGCCGAACCCCAAGGTGCTGCGGGGCAAAGTCGGCAACGACCTGAGCCAGCTGTTCCTCCTCCTCGCGACCATCTGTCTCGTCATCGGCGCCGTGGGCATCGCCAACACCACCCTGGTCGCCGTCCTGGAACGCACCGGCGAGATCGGCCTGCGCCGGGCCCTGGGCGCACGCGGACGCCACATCACCGTGCAGTTCCTCGCCGAGTCCGGCGCGCTCGGCACGCTGGGGGGTCTCGTCGGCACGTCCCTGGGCGTCCTGACCGTGGTGACGGTCGCCGCGATCCGTGACTGGACGCCTGTGATCCATCCGACGACGGCAGCCGCCGCCCCGGTCATCGGGCTGGTGACGGGCGTCGTCGCCGGGCTCTACCCCGCATGGCGCGCGGCACGGATCCAGCCTGCCGAAGCCCTGCGCCGCTGAGGCCATGCCGGCGGGCGTGCCCCTTCCAGGCCGTCCCGCTGACGCCAGTGAGGCAGGTCGTGGACCTGGCCCCACGGCCCGCATCCGACCAGGACGCCTACCACGGAACACCGGGCCGGACCCGAATCCGGCTCGGCCCTCCACCCACCCGCTCACGCATGCGCCCCCGAACGACAGAGCGCCCCGACCAGCCGAAACCGGTCGGGGCGCTCCGCAGCAGGTAAGAGGGTCTCCCCTCCCCCAGCCACTCGGTAGGCCGTGTGGGACTCGAACCCACAACCAATGGATTAAAAGTCCACTGCTCTGCCAATTGAGCTAACGGCCCGTGTGCGAGTACTCCGAGCAGCATAGCCGGACAGGCCCTGGGAACCGATCGGGTATCGGGTTCCGCCGTGCCGCGCCCCGGGTGGAGGGGCGCGGCGCGGTGGGGGGCGCGGGCGGTCAGAAGAGGGAGCGGAAGGTGTTCCAGCCGCCGCCCAGGAGGACCCGGTCGCCGTAGCGGTTGCCGGTGCGGCCGGTGCCGAAGGAGTAGTAGGCGTACAGGCGGCCGGAGGTGTCGCGGGCGACGAGGTCGCCGTCGCCGTCGCCGTCGAGGTCGCCGACGCCCTGGACGGCGGAGTAGATCTGCCAGCCGCCGCCGACCCTGGTGCGCGGGGTGACGCCTCCGCCCGGGGTGCCGTAGTAGGCCCACAGCACGCCGGAGCCGTCGATGCCGAGGAGGTCGCCGCGGCCGTCGCCGTCGAGGTCGCCGGCGCCGGTGATCCGCTGGTAGAGCTTCCAGTTGGTGCCGATGCGGACCCGGGTCTTCAGCCGGTGGTCGGCGGTGCCGGCGTAGAAGTACATGTCGCCGGTGGTGGTCTGGCGCGCGATCAGGTCGGCGTGTCCGTCGCCGTCGACGTCGCCGGGCGAGGTCAGCACGTCGTACTGGCCCCAGCCGGATCCGACGGAGGTGTACGGCGACGAGCCGGTGACGACCTTGCCGCAGCCCGGCCGGTAGGCGCGCATCTCGCCGCCGACCCGGGCGAGCACGTCGGCGCAGCTGTCCGCGTTCACGTCGCCGAAGGGCACCAGGAGGGTGCCGGCCGGGAAGGCCGTGCCCGAGCCCGCGATCCGCGCGGAGAAGTAGCCGTAGGTGTTGCCCCGGTACATCGACACCGCCCCGGCCGCGTCGACGCCGAGCAGCTCGCCCTGGGCGTCGTTCCCGGCGAGGTCCCGGTAGGCGGGCCGGCTGCCGGAGATCTGGATCCGCCCGGCGGCGATCAGGTCGCGGCCCTGGCCGTCGGCGGTGTTGGCCCGCAGGTCCCAGACGTACGGGCCGTTCGGCATGGGCACGCCCGCCGCGTTCCGCCCGTCCCAGCTCACGTCGATCCGGCCCCGGGTCTCGTTCGCCCGGAAGGTCCGCACCGCCTTCCCGCTGTACGCGTTCCGGATCGCCACCTCGTGGTACGAGGCGGGCTTGGACAGCGTCCAGGCCCCCTTCCAGGTCCCGGGCAGCCGCAGCCCCGTCGGCGCGGACGTCGACGGCGCGGTCAGGTCGGACGCGGGCACCCCGGTCCAGACGGCGTGCACCCGCTGGTCGGCGCCCCGGTAGGCCACGGCACCGCCGAAGCGGTCGACGGTCCAGGCGGTGCGGCGGGGGCCGGAGACGGGCTCGGCGCGGGTCAGGAGGTGGGGCGTGCCGGCCTTCCCGGTGGAGAAGGGGGTGACCCGCAGGTACGAGCCGTCCTCGTCGACGAAGTGGCCGTCGCCGAGGAGGCCGCCCCGGTAGGAGCCCGCGGGCAGGGGGACGCGGACGGGCGCGGCCGGGTTCTTCAGGTCGAGGACGCCCTGCTTGCGGTATCCGGCGCACGCCCAGTAGAGCCAGCGGCCGGCCGTCTGGAGCTCGGTCAGCGGGCAGCCGGACTCGGTCGCGAGCGTGCCGAGGGCCTTGCCGGTGGCGAGGTCCTTGCGCGCGACCTGACCCGTGGTGCCCGTGCCGGTGTACAGGGTGTCGCCCCAGAGCGCCGCGGCGACCTGCTTCTGGCGGGAGACGATCTTCTGCCCGTCCATGTCGAGGACGAGGGTCTCGCCGTCGGCGGCGAGTCCGCCGTACCCGTCCGGCGTGCCGGTCTGGTAGACCGCCCAGCGGCCGAAGGCGTCGGCGACCTCGCCGACCTGGCCGTTCTGGTCCACCCGCACCCGGGTGGTCCGGCCGTCGGCCTTGCGGGAGACGACCGTGCGGGGCGTGTACGCGATCCTCGGCGAGGAGACCGTCCGTCCGTCGCCGGCGTCGAAGAGCGGGGTCCCGTGCCACTGCGCGCCCGCCTCGGTGCCGGCCGGCACCGGAGCGGACTGGCCCGTGTGGAGCGGGCCGACCGGGAGCGAACGGGTCCGGAAGCCGGGCTCCTCGCCGCTGTCGTGCTCCAGCGTGGTGAGCCGGCCCATGCCCAGGGCGAGGGCCACCACCTCGGTCGGCAGGGGATCCACCGTGCGCAGCTTCTCCAGGACCGGGGCCCCGTCGCCCTTGCCGGGGACGGCCTTGAGGACGGCCCAGTCGGTGGCGGACGTGCCGCCGGTGACGGCGGCCGTGCCGGAGCCGTCGCCGAGCTGGGTGATCCGCTCCTCGGCGCCGGTGAGGAGCGTCCTCTGCTCCCCGGCGGGGCTGACGGCGACCAGCCGGCGGGCGAGGTCCTCCAGCGTCGTCGTGGTCTCGGTCGTGGTCAGGAGCCAGTCGCCGACGAGCCCGATCCGGTCGGCGCTCAGCCCGGCGGGCAGCGGGTAGCTGGTCTCCGGGCCCGCGAGGCCGGCGAGCGGCCGGATGTGGACGGTCCGGTCGGCGTCCACCCACGCGATCCGCTCGGCGGTGACGGCGACGCCGGCGCGCGTCGTCTCCGCCGGGCCGGCCGCCTCCAGGACCGTCATCCGCCCGGTCGTCAGGTCCACGAGTCCGAGGGAGGTGCTCCCGTCCCCGCCCTGTCGGGCGAAGCGCAGCACGGCGAGCCCCTCGGTCCCGGCGACGAGCCGCGCCCGGTGCAGGTCCGCGTCGGCGGGCCAGCCGGTGACGGGGGTGGACGGGCCGTTCGGGGCGGCGGCGCTCCGCAGGAAGTAGCCGCTGGTGGACCCGGACGAGGTGCCGGGAACGTACTGCTGGAAGAGCAGCCGGTCGCCGACCAGCCCCCGGTGAACGGTGTCCTCCGGGCGGGTCACGGTCGTCCGCGCGCCGGTGCTCAGGTCGAGGACGAAGGGGGCGGCGGTGCCTTCCTGCCCGTAGGCGTACCGGCCGCCGGTGCCGAACTCGGCGAAGGACTCGTCGCCGCCGTACCCCAGGGTCCGGCTCTCGCCGGTCGCGAAGTCCGTCCACCGCACCGGTTCCCCCGAGGACGGGTCGGAGTCCTCGGCCCGGTGCGCGTATCCGCCCGTGCCGACGGCGAAGACCGTCTCCGCGCGGGGCGCGGTGCGCCAGGTGGGGTCGATGTCGAGCTGGTCGATGCCGACCACGGGCGCTCCGGGCGCGGCGACCGCGCCGGGCACGAGGCCCGCGCCGGTCGCGGCCAGGACGGCGGCGAGCAGGACGGCACGCGTGCGGGTCCGCCGCGCGGCTGCGGTACGAGACAAGAAGGCCCCTCCCCGGGGGTGGTCCGTCGGTGCGGCAAGCGTTCGAACGCACGAGCGTCCCACGCGTCCCTGTACGAGACCGGCCCGCCCCCGTGATGGTTGTACGGGAACGGGCCGTTCGTCTCACCGGCCGGCCGGCCGGGCGGATCGGATCGGGTCGATCGGTCGGACCGGACCTGGTCGGTCGGCCGGTCAGGTCAGGCCGCTCGGCCGGGCGGACCTCATCGGGTCGCTCGGCCGGCCGGATCGGGTCGCTCGGCCGGTCGGACCTCATCGGATCGACCGGGCGGATCAGACCGCTCGGGTCGTCACGACAGCGTCCGGTACATCTGCCAGCCGCCGCCGATCCGCACCCGGCCCGCGAACAGGCCGGTGCCCGTCCCGGCGTACCGCCACAGCACGCCGGCGGTGTCGCGGGCGACCAGGTCCGCCCTGCCGTCGCCGGTGATGTCGCCGACGCCGACGAGGGAGTCGTACGCGTTCCAGCCGCCGCCGATCCGCACCCGGGTGCCGAAGGTGCCGCGGCCGGTGCCGGAGTAGCGCCAGAGGACGCCGGCGGTGTCACGGGCGAGCAGGTCGCCGTGCTTGTCGCCGCCGAGGTCGCCGACGCCGGCGATCCGGTCGTACGCCTGCCAGCCGCCGCCGATCCGGACGCGGGTGCTGAACGCGCCGGCGCCGTTGTCGGCGTACATCCACAGCTCGCCGGCGGGGGTGCGGGCGAGCAGGTCGGTGCGGCCGTCGCCGGTGAGGTCGCCGGGGGCGGTCAGCGCGTTGTAGATCTGCCAGCCGCCGCCGATCGCCCGGCGCGGGCCGGACGGGGCGAACGCCGCCCTGCCGCACGAGCCGTCGTGGCGGGTGAGCGTCCCGGCGGCGTCGCGGACGAGCAGGTCGGCGCAGCCGTCGCCGGAGAGGTCGCCGAAGGGCACGACGACGGAGGAGGCGGGCCAGCCGGACGCGGAGGCGCCGGTGCCGAGCCCGCCGGTTCCGGTGCCGGTGCCGGTGCGCACGGTCAGCGTCCCGCCGGAGGTGAGGCCGAGCAGGTCGCCCTTCCCGTCGCCGCTGACGTCCCGCCAGGCGGGCTTCGGGGCGGGGGCGCCGCCGGTCACCGTCAGGGAGCCGGTCAGGGCGAGGTCGGCGCCGACGCCGTCGGCGGGCCGGGCGGTGAGGGTCCAGGTGTACGGGCCGTTCCGCGCGGGCCGTCCGGAGCCGTCCTTCCCGGACCAGTTCGCCGCGATCAGGCCGCGCGCCTCGGCGCCCGACGCGGTGTGGACGACCTTCCCGGTGATGTTCTCCTTCACGGTGAGCTTCCAGGCCCCGGTGGGCTTGGAGGTCCACCAGCGGCCGGACCAGCCGGCCCCGGAGGCGGCCAGGTCCAGCGCGGCGCCGGTGACGGCGGAGTCGATGACGGAGACCGGCGGCGCGGGGACCCCGGTGGTGACGACGCGGACCCGCTGGTCGGTGCCGGCGTAGGCGACGTGGCCGCCGAAGCGGTCGACGGTCCAGTCCCGGCGGGCCTGGGCCTCCGGGCCGAGGGCGGCGGCGGTGGCCAGCGTCCGCTGCGGCACGTCGGCGGCGGAGCCGGAGGCGGGGAGCCCGGCGTGCAGGTCGTAGAGGCGCAGGCCCGCCTCCGGGTCCTGCCGGACGAGGTAGCCGTCGCCGAGCATCGTGTTGCGGAAGTCGAGGCCCGGGACGTCCATGGTCCGCCCGGTCTGCCGGTCGTAGACGCCGGAGCCCCGCCCGGAGCCCCAGCTCTCCTTGTCGCAGGACCAGTACACCCAGCGGCCGGCGGCCTGGAGCTGGGCCGGGACGCATCCGTTGCGCGTGGTGAAGGACGGTCCCGCGGCGCCGGTCGCCAGCGACTTCGAGGTGACCTTCGGACTGTCCTCGGTGGCGCTCCACAGGGTGGAGCCCCACAGGGCGGCGGTGAGGTCGGTGCGCCGTTCGCGGACGACGCCGTCCTGCTTCCGGAACTCGACGACGTACGGATCGGTGCGGGACACAGCGCTGGTGACCAGGCCGAACCGGCCGGAGAGATCCGTCAGTTCGGGGCTGCCCATGCCGGTGGTGACCCGCGGCCCCCACCCGGTCGCGCCGTTCTCCAGGACCATCGTGGTGGCGTTGTAGGCGGCATCGCTCCGCCCGTGGAACCCGTCCCCGCTCGCCCACATCGTCACGCAGCGCGCCGTGGAGTCCGTGTGGCAGGACGCTCCGTCGCCGCTCATCAGCCCGTCCACGGTGGTGCGGACCGGCTGCGGCTGCCCGGCGGAGGTCAGCCAGGTGGAGCGGTAGACGCCGTAGTAGTCGCCCGGCTGGAAGTAGGTGCTGTTCTCGGCCCGGGTGAGGACGCCGCTGCCGAGGGAGAGGCCGTAGATCCGGGCGGGCATGGGCTCGACGGTGGTGAGGCGGCGCGCCTCCACGCCGCCGCCGGCGGCCGGTACGAGCCGGTGCACGGCCCAGTCGATGTCGCCCTGCGGCTCGGCGGTCTTCGCTCCGGCGACCAGCGCGGTCCCGTCGGGCGCCATGACGACCTGCTCGTCCGCGTGCTGGAACACGGACTCGATCAAGCCCCCCTCGCCCTCGGACGGCAGGCGCCAGAGGGACGAGCCCCGGTACTCGTTGCTCTGTCCTTCGGTCCCCTGGGCGACCAGCACGGTCGTGCCGACGGCGAAGAAGGTGCCGCCCGCGGTGGAGCTCGCGTCCGCGACGCGGAGCACGGTCCCCGGCGCCGCGCGGTCCAGGACGTCGATCTCGCCCCGGCCGGTACGCAGCCGCAGGATCGTTCCGGCGCCGAGCCGGAAGCCCTGCACCTCCCAGGGGTCGGCCTCCGGGGGCTCCGGCAGCGTCTCGGCCGTCCCGTCCGCCAGGTCGACGAGCGCCCAGTTCCCCCACCCCTCGGCGGAGTCGCTGTAGCGGAGCACGAGCGAGGTCGCGTCGCCGTCCTCCACTCCGGTGGGCACGGCCCCCTCGGGCAGGCCGGTGACCGGCGTGTCCGTCACCTTCCCGGCCCCGGCCGACCGCAGCAGGTGGTAGCCGGTGACGGCGTCGGCCTCGCCGGTACGGGTCAGCACGGTGTCGCCGAAGGTGCTCACGTACGTCTGCCCCTCGGGGATCACGAGGTCGGCGAAGACCGCGCCCGCGCCCTTCTGGAGGGTCACGTGCGGGGTGGGAGCGGCGGAGTACACGGCGACCGTGTCGGAGCCCTGGCCCCAGTACCCACCGCCCCCGATGGGCAGTTTCTGGAACCGGTCCCAGTAGCCGGTCTCGTAGTCGTAGCGGGGCGCCTCCGGCAGGGTGACGGCGAGCGGGGTCGCCTTGCCGGTGGCGTAGTCGATCCACTGGAGGCGGGTGTCGCCCTCCTGCGCCAGCAGGTAGCCGGTCTCGCCGGCGTTGAGGATCGAGGTGGCGCGCGGCGAGAAGCGCGGCGCGGCCGGCAGCACGGTCGTCTGCGGCGCCGTGTCGGCGACCGCGGGCGGCGCGGCGATCCCGGCGGACGTCGCCGCCGTGACGGTCGCGAGCGCCAGGACGAGGGCGGCGCGCGTGCGGGCGCGCCGCGCGGGTGCGGTACGAGGCAAGGAGGCCCCTCCTGGGGGGGGTGGTCCGTCGGTGCGACGGGCGTCGGGCGCGTGCGCGACGCGCGTGCTCGTGTACGAGACCACCGGGGCCGCCCGACGGTTGTACGCCGGACACGGATACGACGAAACCCCCGTGACAGCGGGTGTCACGGGGGTTTCGTCGTCTGTCAGGTCAGACGGCCGGGGTCTCAGCCGTTGCGCTTCCAGCGGGGCTTGTCGTCGCGGCGGCCGCCTCCGAAGGAGGAGCCGGACGGACGGTGGTCGTCGCGGCGGAAGCCGCCGGACGGGCGGTCGTCGCGGCGGAAGCCGCCCGAGGGGCGGTCGTCGCGGCGGTCGCGGTTGAACGGACGGTCGTTGTCCCGGCGGAAGCCGCCGGACGGACGGTCGTTGTCCCGGCGGAAACCGCCCGAGGGACGGTCGTCGCGGCGGAAGCCACCGGACGGACGGTCGTCACGACGCTCGAAGGAACGGCCACCGCGGTCGTCACG
>NZ_JBEZUZ010000091.1:16243-33063 GCF_040636735.1 Streptomyces sp. NPDC035033
GTCCCGGCGGAAACCGCCCGAGGGACGGTCGTCGCGGCGGAAGCCACCGGACGGACGGTCGTCACGACGCTCGAAGGAACGGCCACCGCGGTCGTCGCGGTCACGGTTGAAGCCACCGCGGTCACGGCGCTCGTAGTTGCCCCGCTCGTCGCGGGCCGGACGCTCCTCGCGGCGCTGCTCCTCGCGGGCGGCGCGCTCGGCGGCGGCAGCGGCCGCGGCGACCTCGGCCTCGGCGGCCTCGGCGACGGCGGCGACGGCGGTCTCCGGGTCCTCGCCGCGCTCGCGGGCGGCCTGGGCGACGAGGCGGTCGGCCTCCTCGCGGAGCTCGACGGCGCGGCGCTGGAGGCGCTCCAGCTGACGGGTGAGGTCGACGACCTCGCGCTCGGCCTGCTTGGCCGAGTTGTTCGCGGAGTCGGCCTGGACCTCGGTCAGCGACCGGGCGCCGGTGATCTCGGCGACCTCGGGGTCGAAGGCGCCGGCGCCGCCGACGATGTGGCGCGAGGCGTCGACGCCCGCGTCCTCCATGAGGCGGAAGATCTGACGGCGCTGGTGCGGCAGGGCCAGGGAGACCACGACGCCGGAGCGGCCGGCGCGGGCGGTGCGGCCCGAGCGGTGCAGGTAGTCCTTGTGGTCGCCGGCCGGGTCCACGTTGAGGACCAGGTCGATGCCGTCGACGTGGATGCCGCGGGCGGCGACGTCGGTGGCGACGAGGACGTTGACGTAACCGTCCTTGAAGTCGGCGAGCGTACGGGTGCGGGCGCCCTGGGTCATGCCGCCGTGCAGCGCGTCGGCCTTCACGCCGGACTCGCGCAGCTGCTCGGCGACGCGGTCGGCGCCGAGCTGGGTGCGGACGAAGATGATCGTCCGGCCCTTGCGGGCGGCGATGGCGGCGGTGACCGGGGCCTTGTCCTTCGGCTTCACGACCAGGACGTGGTGGGTCATGGTGGTGACGGCGCCGGCGGACGGGTCGACCTCGTGGGTGACCGGGTTCACCAGGTAGCGCTTGACCAGGCTGTCGATCTCGTTCTCCAGCGTGGCGGAGAAGAGGAGGCGCTGGCCGCCGGTCGGGATCTGGTCGAGGAGCTCGGTGACCTCGGGCAGGAAGCCCAGGTCGGCCATCTGATCGGCCTCGTCGAGGACGGCGACCTGGACCTGCTCCAGGGAGCAGGCGCCGCGGTTGATGATGTCGCGCAGACGGCCCGGGGTGGCGACGAGGATGTCGACGCCGCGCTCCAGGGCGTAGATCTGGTTGCCCATCGAGGTGCCGCCGCAGACGACCTTCATGCGGAGGCCGAGCACGTCGCCGTAGGGCTGGAGGGCGTCCGCGACCTGCATCGCGAGCTCACGGGTCGGGGTGAGGATGACGCCGCGGGGCTTCTTCTTCTCGGTCTCGCCGCCGGCCAGGGTGGCGAGCAGCGGGAGGCCGAAGGAGAGGGTCTTGCCGGAGCCGGTGCGGCCGCGGCCCAGGATGTCCTTGCCGGCCAGGGCGTCCGGGATGGTCGCGGCCTGGATCGGGAAGGGGGTGGTCACGCCGTTCTGCGCGAGCTTGCGGACGACGCCCTCGGGCAGGCCCAGGTCGCCGAAGGTGATCTCGGGGGTCGTGTCGGCCTCGTCGGCCTCGTCGATCAGCTCCGCGGCCTCGACGGCCTCGTCGGTGATCTCCGCGTCGTCGGCCAGCTCGACGATCTCGGTGATCTCGTCGTTCTCGGGCATGACGGTGTGGTCAGAAGTGGAAATGGACATGCGAAATGCGAAACCTTCCGGAGTCTCGGCACGCGCCCGTCAACTCCGTGTTTCGCACAAGACCGCCTCGATGCGGTCAGCCACGGCAAGGGAGAGTACGCGCCAGTCACGGCGCTCTTCGGTCGTGGCGCCGGGCAAATGGGATCAAACGATCTACCACCATACGCACTCCCCCCCGCTCAAGGCAAACCGATGCGGGTCACACCGGGCTCACCTGCGGCGACGCCGTCGGCTCGGTGGGGGCTCCGGCGTCCTCGACGGTCCCGGCGGCGCGCAGACCGCCCATCTGGGTCGAGGGTCCCTCGGTCGGCTGACCGGTCGGGTCGGTGGTCGGCTCCGGGGTGGGTTCGGGCGTCGGCTCGGGGGTGGGCTCCGGCGTCGGGGTCGGCTCCGGGGTGGGCTCCGGCGAGGGGGTGCCGCCGCCACCGCCCGGCGCGCCCCCGGCCTCGCCGCCGGTCCCGCCCGTACCGCCGCCGTCCCCGCCGCCGTTCTCCCCGGCCCCGCCCGTGCCCCCGCCGCCGCTGTCGCCGCCCGCGCCGCCGGCCGCGCCGCCCGACCCGCCCGTCCCGCCGGCCCCGCCCGGGGCGCCGCCCGTGGGGCGCGTCTGGGGCGGCGGGGTGGCGCCCGCCTCGCCCGGCTCCGGCTTCCGCTCGCCCTTCGAGGGCGAGGCGGAGGCGGACGGCGATCCGCTCGGCACCGGGGACCTGCCGCCCTCCCCCGCCGCGTCCGGTCCGCCGGCCCGGCCGCCGTCCCCGCCGCCGTACGCGCCCCCGCCGCCGTCCACGGCCCCGGAGCCGCCCTCCGGCTCGGCCGACGCGCCCGGCTTCCCCCCGGTCGCCCCCGGCGCCGGCCGGGCCCCCTCGTCGCTCACGCTCATACAGCCGCTCAGACCGGCACACGCGGCGACCGCGAGCGCGGCGGCGGCCCATCGGACACGGGTGGGGAAAGGGCGCACGAGGGCACCTCCAGGACACAGAAGGCGGGGAAGGAACGCGTCCCCCTACCCAACTCCCCGGGCGCCACAAGGGACACGGCGCGGCGACACCTTGTTCGACGCCCGCCCCCGGACCGCCCCGCCCCGGACCCCCGGCCGGCGGCCGGCGGCCGTCAGCCGTATCCCAGCGCGTGCAGCCGCTCGTCGTCGATGCCGAAGTGGTGGGCGATCTCGTGGACCACGGTGATCTCGGTCTCGGCCACGACGTCCTCGCGGGACTCGCACATCCGCAGCGTCGGCCCCCGGTAGATCGTGATCCGGTCGGGCAGCACGCCCGCGTACCACTCGCCGCGCTCGGTCAGCGGCGTCCCCTCGTAGAGCCCGAGCAGCTCCGGATCGTCCGGAGAGGGCTCGTCCTCCACGAACACGGCGACGTTGTCCATCAGCCGCGTCAGCTCCGGCGGGATCCGGTCCAGGGCCTCGGCGACGAGCTCCTCGAACTCCTCGCGCGTCATCTCCAGCACGGGCCCATTCTTCCCCCCTCGGAAACCGTTTTGGCGATACCGGCCGCCATCCCATATGCTTCTCACGTCCCCGACGCGCTGATGAAGCGCCCAGGTGGGGCCGTTAGCCCTCATCGTCTAGTGGCCCAGGACGCCGCCCTTTCAAGGCGGTAGCACGGGTTCGAATCCCGTTGGGGGCACGCAACACCCGTGCGATACTCGTATCGCACACCAGATGGTCCTGTGGAGCAGTTGGTTAGCTCGCCACCCTGTCAAGGTGGAGGTCGCGGGTTCAAGTCCCGTCAGGATCGCTGAGGTCGGAAACGGCCTCTTGGCTGGGTAGCTCAGTTGGTACGAGCGATCGCCTGAAAAGCGATAGGTCGCCGGTTCGACCCCGGCCCCAGCCACAGGAAAGGGCCCCGTTCTCACGAACGGGGCCCTTCCTCATTCCGGCTGCCGCTCGCGGGCCCGGCCGCGGCTCCGCACCGCCGCCACGAGACCGGTCGCCGCCACCGCTCCGACGAGCAGCGCCCAGTCCGGCACCGCCCGGCCCCACGCGGCGACCCGCCGCTCCACGGCGAAGGAGTCGTCCACCGAGAGCAGCCCCGGCAGCGCGGTCGTCCCGTCGAAGACCAGGAACAGCGTGCCCAGGGCCACGAAGAACAGGCCCGACACCAGCGAGGTCGAATGGACCTCGAAGCGGCCCAGCCGCAGCGGCCGGCCCCGCAGCCAGCCCCGCCGCCCCAGCTCGTACCGCTCCCACAGCAGGGCGAGGACGAACAGCGGCACCGCCATCCCCAGCGCGTACACCGCGAGGAGCAGGCCGCCGTACGCCGCGCTGCCGCTCAGCGCGGCCACCGTCAGGACGCTGCCCAGGATCGGGCCCGCGCAGAAGCCGGCCAGGCCGTAGACCAGGCCCAGGGCGTACACCGAGAGCGCCGAGACCGGGCGGATGCGGCCGCTCGCCTCCGCCAGCCGGCGGGAGGCGAAGCCCAGGCCCAGGACCTGGAGGACGCCGAGGCCGATGATCAGCCAGCCGCCGGCGGTCACCAGGAGGTCCCGGTGACCGTAGAAGAAGCGGCCCGCGAGCGAACCCGCCGCGCCCAGCGGCACGAGGGTGGTGGCGAGGCCCGCGTAGAGGATCGCGGTCCGCGCCACCAGCTTCGCCCGGCTCTGGAAGGAGTACGCGAAGAAGGCCGGCAGCAGCAGGGCGCTGCACGGGCTGAGGAGGGCGAGGAGACCGCCGAGGAACGCGGCGGAGTAGCCGATCCCGGAGGTCACCGCCCGGCCGCCTTCCCCGGAGCGGGCTTCGCCGCCTTCGCCGCCGCCTCGATCGCCTCCGTGAAGGTCTCCAGGGGCTGGGCCCCGGCGATCGGCCGGCCGTTGATCAGGAACGACGGGGTGGAGGAGGCGCCGAGCGCGTACCCCTGCTCCTGGTCCTTCCGCACGGCCTCGCGGGCCTCCTCGCCCCCGCTGTCCTTCGCGAACCGGGCCAGGTCCGGCACGCCGGCCTCCGCCGCGAGGACGCGCAGCCGCTCCGCGCCGAAGCCCTTCTCCTTGGCCCCGTCCGCGTACGCCGCCTCGTGGAACTGCCAGAAGCGGCCCTGCTGTCCGGCGGCCCAGGAGGCGCGGGCCACGGCCTCGGACTCCTCGCCGAAGATCGGGAAGTTCCGCCACTCGATGCGCAGGGTGCCCTTCTCCACGTACTTCTCCACCAGGACCGGCTCGGTGTCCCGGGCGAACTTCCCGCAGTAGCCGCACTTGAAGTCGGCGAACTCGATGAGGACGACCGGCGCGTCGGCGCGGCCCAGGGCGAGCGGGTCGGACGCGTCCCGGCGGGCGTACTTCTCCAGCTCCGGGTAGACCCCGGAGGCCGGGTCGGCGGAGACCTCGGCGACCGAGGAGGAACCGGAGGCGGACGGCCCGTCCGGCTTGGTGGCGGTGTACGAGACGAGACCGAGGAGCGCGGCGGCGACGGCCACGCCCGCGACGATCAGGACGGGACGGGTCTTGGAGGGGGTCTGGGGGCTGGACATGGGGTGCACTCTAGACACGGGCCCGGAACACTCCGTGAGCAAGGGGTTCAAGCCGCCGCAATCCGGCCATCGGGGGCTCGGAAATGGGTTCGCCGCTTCTCCGCCGCAGGTGCGATCCTGGATCCCGTATGTCTACTTCCTTCGCCGCCCTCCAGTCCGTCCTGGCCGAGGTCTCGCTGCGGGACTCCCACCGGCTCGGCCGCCGTCTCGAAGGCGCCCGCCGCATCCGCAAGCCCGAGGCCCGCGAGGCCGTCCTGGACGAGATCGCCGCCGAGGCGGCCAAGGCCAAGGAGCGCGTCGACGGGCGCGCCGCCCGCGTGCCCGAGGTCACCTATCCGGAGCAGCTCCCGGTCTCGCAGAAGAAGGACGAGATCCTGGAGGCGATACGCGACCACCAGGTCGTGATCGTCGCCGGTGAGACCGGCTCCGGCAAGACCACCCAGATCCCGAAGATCTGCCTGGAGCTGGGCCGGGGCGTCCGGGGCATGATCGGGCATACCCAGCCCCGCCGGATCGCCGCCCGCACGGTCGCCGAGCGCGTGGCCGAGGAGCTGAAGACCCCGCTGGGCGAGGCCGTCGGCTGGAAGGTGCGGTTCACCGACCAGGTGAACCCCGACGCGACCTTCGTGAAGCTGATGACGGACGGCATCCTGCTCGCCGAGATCCAGACCGACCGCGAGCTGCGCGCGTACGACACGATCATCATCGACGAGGCCCACGAGCGGTCCCTCAACATCGACTTCCTGCTCGGCTACCTGGCCCAGCTGCTGCCGAGGCGCCCCGACCTCAAGGTCGTGATCACCTCCGCGACCATCGACCCGGAGCGCTTCTCCCGCCACTTCGGCGACGCCCCGATCGTCGAGGTCTCCGGGCGCACGTATCCGGTCGAGGTCCGCTACCGGCCGCTCCTGGAGGAGGACTCCGACGAGTCCGACCGGGACCAGATCACCGCCATCTGCGACGCCGTCGACGAGCTCCGGAAGGAGGGGCCGGGCGACATCCTGGTCTTCCTCTCCGGCGAGCGGGAGATCCGCGACACCGCGGACGCGCTGACGAAGAAGAAGCTCTTCGACACCGAGATCCTGCCGCTGTACGCCCGGCTCTCCCACGCCGAGCAGCACCGGGTCTTCCAGGCGCACTCCGGCCGCCGGATCGTGCTCGCCACCAACGTCGCCGAGACCTCGCTGACCGTCCCCGGCATCAAGTACGTGATCGACCCGGGCACCGCCCGCATCTCGCGCTACTCGCACCGCACCAAGGTCCAGCGCCTCCCGATCGAGGCGATCTCGCAGGCCAGCGCCAACCAGCGCAAGGGCCGCTGCGGCCGTACCAGCGACGGCATCTGCATCCGGCTGTACTCCGAGGACGACTTCCTCACCCGGCCGGAGTTCACGGACGCCGAGATCCTGCGGACGAACCTGGCCTCCGTCATCCTCCAGATGACCGCGGCCGGCCTCGGCGAGATCGAGAAGTTCCCCTTCATCGACCCGCCGGACCACCGCAACATCCGGGACGGCGTCCAGCTCCTCCAGGAGCTCGGCGCGCTCGACCCCGACCAGAAGGACCCGAAGAAGCGGCTCACCCAGCTCGGCCGGAAGCTCTCCCAGCTCCCCGTCGACCCACGGCTCGCCCGCATGGTCCTGGAGGCCGACAAGAACGGCTGCGCCCGCGAGGTCATGGTGATCGCGGCCGCGCTCTCCATCCAGGACCCGCGCGAACGGCCCTCCGACAAGCAGACGCAGGCCGACCAGCAGCACGCCCGCTTCAAGGACGAGACCAGCGACTTCCTCGCCTTCCTCAACCTGTGGCGGTACGTCCGCGAGCAGCAGAAGGAGCGCGGTTCGAGCTCCTTCCGCCGGATGTGCAAGCAGGAGTACCTGAACTTCCTGCGCATCCGCGAGTGGCAGGACATCTACTCCCAGCTGCGGACGGTCGCCAAGCAGATGGGGATCCACCTCAACGAGGAGGACGCCCCCGAGCACGCCGTCCACGTCTCGCTCCTCTCCGGCCTCCTCAGCCACATCGGCCTGAAGGACGTGAAGGAGTCCAAGGACGGCGCCGCGAAGGACGGCCGGCGCGAGGGCACCCGGAACGAGTACCTGGGCGCCCGGAACGCCAAGTTCGCGATCTTCCCGGGCTCGGCGCTCTTCAAGAAGCCGCCGCGGATGGTGATGTCCGCCGAGCTGGTGGAGACCTCCCGGCTCTGGGCGCGGGTGAACGCGCGGATCGAGCCCGAGTGGGTCGAGCCGCTCGCCCAGCACCTGGTGAAGAAGACGTACAGCGAGCCGCACTGGGAGAAGGACCAGGCGGCCGTGATGGCGTACGAGAAGGTGACGCTGTACGGCGTCCCGATCGTCGCCGACCGCAAGGTGAACTACGGCCGGATCGACCCCGAGGTCTCCCGCGAGCTGTTCATCCGCAACGCGCTCGTGGAGGGCGACTGGCGCACCCACCACAAGTTCTTCGCCGACAACCGCAAGCTGCTCACCGAGGTCGAGGAGCTGGAGCACCGGGCCCGGCGCCGGGACATCCTCGTCGACGACGAGACGCTCTTCGACTTCTACGACAAGCGGGTCCCCGAACACGTCGTGTCCGGCGCCCACTTCGACTCGTGGTGGAAGCACAAGCGGCGCGAGGAGCCGGAGTTCCTCGACTTCGAGCGCGAGATGCTCATCAACGAGAAGGCCGGGGTTGTCACCAAGGACGACTACCCGGACTCGTGGCGGCAGGGCGCGCTCAAGTTCCGGGTGACGTACCAGTTCGAGCCGGGCGCGGACGCGGACGGCGTGACCGTCCACGTGCCGCTCCAGGTGCTGAACCAGGTGACGGACGAGGGCTTCGACTGGCAGATCCCCGGCCTGCGCGAGGAGGTCGTCACCGAGCTGATCCGCTCGCTGCCGAAGCCGATCCGCCGCCACTACGTGCCCGCGCCGAACTACGCCGGCCGGTTCCTGGACGCGGTCGTGCCCGTGCAGGAACCGCTGACGACGGCGCTCGCGCGCGAGCTCCAGCGGATGGTCGGGGTCCCGGTGACGCCGGAGGACTTCGACTGGGCGAAGGTCCCCGAGCACCTCAAGATCACCTTCCGGATCGTCGACGAGCGGCGCCGGAAGCTCGCCGAGGACAAGGACCTGGAGGCGCTGCGCCTGAAGCTGCGACCCAAGGCCCGTCAGGCGCTCTCCAAGGCCGCCCAGGCGGCCACGGCGGGCCCGGACGGCTCCGGCCCCTCCCTGGAGCGCTCGGGGCTGAAGGACTGGACGATCGGGACGCTCGTGAAGGTCTTCGAGACCAAGCGGGGCGGGCAGCCGGTGAAGGCGTACCCGGCGCTGGTCGACGAGGGCGACTCCGTCGCCGTACGGCTCTTCGACTCGGAGGCCGAGCAGGCGCGGGCGATGTGGCGGGGCACCCGGAAGCTGATCATGCTGAACATCCCGGTGAACCCGGCGAAGTTCGCCTCCGACAAGCTCACCAACCAGCAGAAGCTGGCCCTGTCGGCCAACCCGCACGGTTCGATCCAGGCGCTGTTCGACGACTGCGCCACCGCGGCCGCCGACCGGCTGATCGCGGACCACGGCGGCCCGGTGTGGGACGAGGCGTCCTTCCGGAAGCTGTACGACGAGGTCCGCGCCGACCTGGTGGAGCTGACGATCCGCACGGTGGGCCAGGTCCAGCAGGTCCTGGCCGCCTGGCAGGCGTGCGAGCGGCGGCTGAAGGCCACCACGAGCCCGGCGCTGCTGCCGAACCTCCAGGACGTGCGGAAGCAGCTGGACTGGCTCGTGCCGGCCGGTTTCGTGACCCGGACGGGGCTGAAGCGGCTGCCGGACCTGATGCGCTACCTGGTGGCGGTGGACCGGCGGCTCCAGCAGATGCCGACCGGGGTCCAGCGGGACACCACCCGGATGGAGAAGGTCCACGAGATGCTCGACGAGTACGCGTGGCTCCTGGAGCAGCTGCCGAAGGGGCGGCCGGTGCCGGCGGAGGTCACGGACATCCGCTGGATGATCGAGGAGCTGCGGGTGAGCTACTTCGCGCACGCGCTGGGCACCGCCCACCCGGTCTCGGACAAGCGGATCGTGAAGGCCATCGACGCGGCGGTCCCGCAGCCGGCGCGGTAGCCGTCCGGGCCCCGGCACCGGCCGGGGCCCGGTAGCGGAACGCTCGCCGTCGGTGAGTTCGACCAGACCGCTGACCTGCTGTACAGTTTTCCTCGCAGCCACGCACCAGCGGTTGCGAAGGTCCTGTGGAGCAGTTGGTTAGCTCGCCACCCTGTCAAGGTGGAGGTCGCGGGTTCAAGTCCCGTCAGGATCGCGTTCACGGAAGGCCCGCATCGTCTCGATGCGGGCCTTCTTCGTCGTGCCGCTCCGCGCCGCCCCGACGCTTCAACTCCACTCGAACGGGGGACGAAAGTCCCATCGCCCGGTGACCAACGACGGGTTGGGGGAGGATGCCGGGGGTGGGAGGCTGTTCTGTGGCAAGCCTCCGGCAGTGTGACGGGAGTCACTGAAAGTCCCTCAGGAACCCCCTCATTTACGCGCTCCCTACAACGGCTCAATTTAATATGTGCAATTGCACCCACGTCCGACAGGTGTTCGGGGTGCGCAAACGACGATCGCGCTGGACCCGGCGGAGTCCAGCGCGATCGGTGACGGTGGCCTGTTGGGGCAGGAGCCGTCGGCAGAGCTGTGGGTGGGCGACCGGATTGGGGGACCCGGACAGGCCCGGTACTACGGGGTGTTGCGCGTCTCGCCGAAGCCTCAGGCCTCGCTGCGCTGCTGCGGAATGCCCGCCAGCAGGGCGCGAACCTCGGCCTCGCGGTACCGGCGGTGCCCACCCAGGGTGCGGATGGACGTGAGCTTGCCGGCCTTGGCCCAGCGGGTCACCGTCTTCGGGTCCACGCGGAACATCGTGGCGACCTCGGCAGGGGTCAGCAGCGGCTCGGCATCAGGGGTGCGAGCGGTCATGAGCGGCCTCCTCGGGAGAACCGAACCTTCTCGGTTCTTTCCTCTAAATTCTGCACCTTGACCCGCCTTGCCCGAAATGGCAGAAGCGGGCCGAGTCGGTTATAGGACGAACGGCTTGTCCTCGGCACTACAACTACACCATCCGTCCAGCCGCGTCGGCCAAACCGATGGAATTGCCCTCGCAGGTGTTCATCAGCGGCGGAAGTCGACTGACCATGCCATAACGGACAGTCACGCCACTGTGACGATCAGTCACAGAGCGATCAGGAGTCCTCAGACCCCCCATAGAGTGCAATGCTGAGCGTTCCGCCCATAGTTGGACGGAAGGAACCCTCCCCGGACTCCTTGTCCTATTTTGGCACGAGGGTAGGCGATCGACGCAAGGGTACGTTTAGTGCTGTCCGTCACCCTTGAGCCAAAGGCCCGGTTCAGGACCAACGTCCCGCCGGATCCGGCCAGATCGATCCGGCCAGCGGTCCCGAAGATCATTTACCCCGGTGGCACATGTCTTGTCCATGCCGACCTGACGAAGATGCCCGGCCTATGTCAATTCGCGTGCCGCAGGTCCCTGACGGCCCGCCAGCGCTCCGCCAGCCGGGCGTACACCTCGCCCGCCGCGTCCTCGTCCCCCGCCCGCAGCGCCGCGAGCCCCTCCGCCACGTCCGCCGCCGACCGGTCCGCCGCCAGCCGGTCCTCCCCCACCGCGTGCACGAGCCCGCCGTAGTCCAGCTCCACGAGCGCCCGCGGGTGGAACTCCTCCAGCCAGCGCCCCACGTCGATCAGCCCCTGCGTCATCGGGCCCTCGTCCACCGAGTCCCGCAGCGCGCGCAGCGCCCGCGCGAGCCGCCGCCGCGCCTGCGCCATCGTCGTCCGGTAGCGCAGCACCGCCGCCCGGCCCGCCGCCCGGTCCCCCGCCTCGTACCGCCGCTCCTCGTCCCCGAAGAGCGCGAACCAGCGCAGCGGCACCTGCCACACCGCCGTCCGGATCCACGGCCGCGCGTCCGGGTTCCGCGCCAGCCACCGCTCGTGGTCCGCCGCCACCTGGGCCCGCACCACCGGCGGCAGCATCGCGTCGAGCACCGGCGCCGGCAGCCCGCTCTCCGTCAGGTCCCGCAGCGCCAGCCAGCTCCGCAGCCGGGTCCGCCACGGGCAGATCACCACCACCCCGTCCAGGTGCGCCACGAACGCCTCGCCGCTCTCGTGCACCGGCACCGGCACCGGCGGCACCGGCACCAGGTCCGCCAGCGAGCGCCGCAGCTCCTCCTGGGCCCCCGGGGTGCGCGGCCGGCGGGCGTACCGCGCCCAGTGGGTCCGCTCCGGCTCGGGGAACGCGGCCAGCGGCTCGTACACCCGCAGATAGGAGGCGTACGGGACGAGCAGGGTGGAGTCGACCGACATGCCGGGAATCCTTCCACGGGGGTACTTCCCCAGGGGGTGATCCGGCCCACTTCGCCCTTCCTACGCCCAGGTAGGACTTAATCTCGTGGCGCAATGGTCCTCCCCCACCCGCAGGGGGGACCTCCCGCCGCTTCGTACTTGGGAGTCACCACCGTGACCGCTGTATCCGACGGCGTCCTGCACACCCTGTTCCACTCGGAGCAGGGGGGACACGAGCACGTCGTGCTCTGCCAGGACCGCGCCACCGGCCTCAAGGCCGTCATCGCCCTGCACAACACCGCCCTCGGCCCCGCCCTCGGCGGCACCCGCTTCTACCCGTACGCGACCGAGGCCGAGGCCGTCGCCGACGCCCTCAACCTCTCGCGCGGCATGTCGTACAAGAACGCCATGGCCGGGCTCGACCACGGCGGCGGCAAGGCCGTGATCATCGGCGACCCCGAGCAGATCAAGACCGAGGAGCTCCTCCTCGCCTACGGCCGCTTCGTCGCCTCCCTCGGCGGGCGCTACGTGACCGCCTGCGACGTCGGCACCTACGTCGCCGACATGGACGTCGTGGCCCGGACGAACCGGTGGACCACCGGCCGCTCCCCGGCGAACGGCGGCGCCGGCGACTCCTCCGTCCTCACCGCCTTCGGCGTCTTCCAGGGCATGCGCGCCTCCGCCCAGCACCTGTGGGGCGACCCGACCCTGCGCGGCCGGAAGGTCGGCGTCGCCGGCGTCGGCAAGGTCGGCCACTACCTCGTCGAGCACCTGCTCTCCGACGGGGCCGAGGTCGTCATCACCGACGTCCGCGAGGAGTCGGTGCGCCGGATCACCGAGAAGTTCCCGCAGGTCCGGGTCGTCGCCGACACCGACGCCCTGATCCGCGTCGAGGGCCTCGACGTCTACGCCCCCTGCGCGCTCGGCGGCGCCCTGAACGACGACACCGTCCCGGTCCTCACCGCGAAGGTGGTCTGCGGCGCGGCCAACAACCAGCTCGCGCACCCCGGCGTCGAGAAGGACCTGGAGGAGCGCGGCATCCTCTACGCCCCCGACTACGTGGTGAACGCCGGCGGCGTGATCCAGGTCGCCGACGAGCTGCACGGCTTCGACTTCGACCGCTGCAAGGCCAAGGCGACGAAGATCTTCGACACCACCCTGGAGATCTTCGCACGTGCGAAGGCCGACGGCATTCCGCCGGCCGCCGCCGCCGACCGGATCGCCGAGCAGCGGATGGCCGAGGCCCGGAGCGGCCTGGTCTGACGGTTCCGGGGGGCCGGCCGGGACGCCGTCCGGGAGACTTCGCTCACGCCGGTCGGCGGGTCGGCTCCCCAGAAGAGGTTAAAATCGCGATTGACCAGCGAGGAAAGGGCACCTCGATGGTTCTGTACCGGGGTATGTGATGCGCGCGGCGTACCGTAGACCCGAGGAAACAGGTACCGTTGAAGCCCTACGGACCGGTCTCTCCACCGAGAGCCCGTTTCGCATCATGAACGCGTGTCAAGACTCTGGGGCCAGCGAGCCCCGTCACCGAGGGGGTCGAGCCATGGGGCGCGGCCGGGCAAAGGCCAAGCAGACCAAGGTCGCCCGCCAGCTGAAGTACAGCAGCGGCGGGACCGACCTGGCGCGTCTGGCCCATGAACTGGGCGCTTCGACTTCGAACCAGCCGCCGAATGGCGAGCCGTTCGAGGACGACGACGAGGAAGACGACCCGTACGCGCAGTACGCGGATCTTTACAACACGGACGACGAGGACGAGGACGACGAGTCCGGTCCGCACTCGTCGCGTCGCGCTTGACCTTCTGAAGACCGAAACCCGGTCCGGGCTGCCCGGACCGGGTTTTCGCGCTGCTCCGGGCCGCCCGGGCGGCGCGCCGGTGCCGTACGGGACGCAGAGGGGCACCCCGGAGGATTCCGGGGTGCCCCTCTGCGTCGTTCCGGCGTCCTGACTACTTCGCGTAGTCGCCGACCAGCTCCGCGCCGGTGGTCTTCTCGCCGCGCTCGGTGATCTCGCCGGCGACCCAGGCGTCGAGCCCGCGGTCGGCCAGCGTGGCGAGGGCGGCGTCGACCGACTCGGCGGGGACGACGGCCATCATGCCGACGCCCATGTTGAGGGTCTTCTCCAGCTCCAGGCGCTCCACCTGGCCGGCGGTGCCGACGAGGTCGAAGATCGCGCCCGGGGTCCACGTGGAGCGGTCCACGGTGGCGTGCAGCCCGTCCGGGATCACCCGGGCGAGGTTGGCCGCGAGGCCGCCGCCGGTGATGTGGCTGAAGGCGTGCACCTCGGTGGTCCGGGTGAGCGCCAGGCAGTCGAGCGAGTAGATCCTCGTCGGCTCCAGGAGCTCCTCGCCGAGGGTCCGGCCCAGCTCCTCGACCCGCTGGTCGAGGCGCATGCCGGCCCGGTCGAAGACCACGTGCCGGACGAGCGAGTACCCGTTGGAGTGAAGCCCGGAGGAGGCCATGGCGATGACCGCGTCCCCCGTACGGATGCGATCGGCGCCGAGGAGACGGTCGTGCTCGACGACGCCGGTGCCCGCGCCGGCCACGTCGAAGTCGTCCGGGCCGAGGAGGCCCGGGTGCTCCGCGGTCTCGCCGCCGACCAGGGCGCAGCCGGCCAGGACGCAGCCCTCGGCGATGCCCTTGACGATGGCGGCGACCCGCTCCGGGTGGACCTTGCCCACGCAGATGTAGTCGGTCATGAAGAGCGGCTCGGCGCCGCAGACGACGATGTCGTCCATGACCATGGCGACCAGGTCGTGGCCGATGGTGTCGTACACGCCCATCTGGCGGGCGATGTCGACCTTCGTGCCGACGCCGTCGGTGGCCGAGGCGAGCAGCGGACGCTCGTAGCGCTTGAGGGCGGAGGCGTCGAAGAGGCCGGCGAAGCCGCCGAGGCCGCCGAGGACCTCGGGGCGCTGCGTCTTCTTCACCCACTCCTTCATGAGCTCGACGGCGCGGTCGCCCGCCTCGATGTCGACGCCCGCAGAGGCGTAGCTGGCGCCGCCTGCGGCACTGGCAGTCTGAGACATGGGGTTCAGAGCTTTCGTGTCGTTACTGCGTCACTGCGGGGGTGCAGCGGGGGCTGTCACGGACGGCGCAGGGCGTCGGCGGCCGCGGTGGCGGCGGGGCCGGCGGCCAGCTCCGTCTCCAGGAGCTGCTTGCCGAGCAGCTCGGGGTCGGGCAGCTCCATCGGGTACTCGCCGTCGAAGCAGGCGCGGCAGAGGTTCGGCTTGGCGATGGTGGTCGCCTCGACCATCCCCTCCAGGGAGATGTACGAGAGCGAGTCCGCGCCGAGCGACTTGCCGATCTCGTCGACGGACATGCCGTTGGCGATCAGTTCCGCGCGGGTGGCGAAGTCGATGCCGAAGAAGCAGGGCCACTTGACCGGGGGCGAGGAGATCCGGATGTGGACCTCGGCGGCGCCGGCCTCGCGGAGCATGCGGACCAGGGCGCGCTGGGTGTTGCCGCGGACGATCGAGTCGTCCACGACCACGAGCCGCTTCCCCTTGATGACTTCCTTGAGGGGGTTCAGCTTCAGCCGGATGCCCAGCTGGCGGATGGTCTGCGAGGGCTGGATGAAGGTGCGGCCGACGTAGGCGTTCTTCACCAGGCCGGCGCCGAAGGGGATGCCGGACGCCTCCGCGTAGCCGATGGCGGCGGGGGTGCCGGACTCCGGCGTCGCTATGACCAGGTCGGCCTCGACCGGCGCCTCCTTGGCGAGGCGGCGGCCCATCTCCACGCGGGAGAGGTAGACGTTCCGGCCGGCGATGTCGGTGTCGGGACGCGCCAGGTACACGTACTCGAAGACACAGCCCTTGGGCTTCGCTTCCGCGAATCGCGAGGTGCGGATGCCGTTCTCGTCGATCGCGATCAGCTCGCCCGGCTCGACCTCGCGGACGAAGCTGGCGCCGCAGATGTCGAGGGCGGCGGACTCGGACGCGACCACCCAGCCGCGCTCCAGCCGGCCGAGGACCAGCGGGCGGATGCCCTGCGGGTCGCGGGCGGCGTAGAGCGTGTGCTCGTCCATGAAGACGAGGGAGAAGGCGCCCCGGACCTCGGGGAGGACCTTCGCGGCGGCCTGCTCGATGGTGAGCGGCGTGCCGTCCTCGTCGACCTGGCCGGCGAGGAGCGCCGTGACCAGGTCGGTGTCGTTGGTGGCGGCGACCTGGGTGGCGCGGCCGTCCTTCTTGGGGAGGTCGGCGACCATCTCGGCCAGCTGCGCCGTGTTCACCAGGTTGCCGTTGTGGCCGAGCGCCAGCGAACCGTGGGCGGTGGCCCGGAAGGTCGGCTGGGCGTTCTCCCACACGGAGGCCCCGGTGGTCGAGTAGCGGGCGTGACCGACCGCGATATGACCTTGGAGGGAGCCGAGAGAGGTCTCGTCGAAGACCTGGGACACGAGGCCCATGTCCTTGAAGACGAGGATCTGGGAGCCGTTGCTGACCGCGATTCCCGCGGATTCCTGACCCCGATGCTGGAGGGCGTAGAGCCCGAAGTACGTGAGCTTTGCGACCTCTTCACCCGGAGCCCAGACACCGAAGACGCCACACGCGTCCTGGGGGCCTTTCTCGCCGGGAAGCAGGTCGTGATTGAGTCGACCGTCACCACGTGGCACGTCTTCGAGTCTAGGGGACCTCGACCACTGGTCCGAATTGGGGAACGGAGCGTGAGCGGCGCTCGTACGATCGCACTAAGAGATCGTCGCGAACTTGGAGGGGCCTACAAGGCAGGTGGGAAAAGGGTTCCGGGCGTCGGAGGCACTGCCGAGCGGACGCTCGTCCCAGCCCGCACCCCGCCCTCCGATGTGACGCAGAACGCAGTGACCGGGGGTTTCACGGGCGTTTCGATCATGCGAACTACGCGCGTGGACCCGGGGGAAGGGCGTTGACGGCCCCGCCCGTCCCGGCGAGGCTCCTTGCTCATGCAGCCCTCGCGTGACCGCTCGGTCACCCTCGTCCAGCGCCGGCACGTGGACCTCGTCCGTGTCGCGAGCGCCGGCTGTCGCCGCGCCTGACCGGCCCCGGGCCGATCCGCCCGCCGCGCGGCCCGGTCGCGCGCCCCGCCCGCTCCCCGTGCCCCGCGCACGTCCCTCCCCCGCACGCCTTCCCTCCGCACGCCCGGCCGCGGCGCCGTCCCCGCCCGCCGGACGCCGGAGCCGTGCCCGTACGCCCTCCTGGAGACGCACCATGTCCACGCCCCTGTCCCGCCGGGCCTTCGGCGGAGCCGCCGCCGGTGCCGCCGCCGCGGCCGCCCTCGGCACCGCGCCCGC
>NZ_JBEZUZ010000092.1:0-32768 GCF_040636735.1 Streptomyces sp. NPDC035033
GGGGAAGGCCCCCGGGGCGCCGGGCACGGCGGCCCGGGCGGCCGCGTCGGCCGGGGTGCCCTCGGCGGGCAGCGGAGCGGCGGCGGGCAGGGGGGCGGAGTCGACGGGGGCGGAGCCGGCGGGCTCTCCGGCGGCGCCGTCCTCCCGGCCCTCCGCCGGAGCCGCGCCCTCGGCCGGGGTCTCGTTTTCGGCCGGGGTCTCGTCCTCGTGCTCGGCCGCGGTCCCGGCCCGGGCCGCGTCCTCGGTTCCGGCCTCGGGCTCGGCGCCGGTCGTGGCCGCGTCCTCGCCGCCGTCCTCGGCCGGGGTCTCGTCCTCGTCCTCGTCCGCGTCCTCGGCGCCGGTGTCGTCCTCGGCGTCGTGCTCGGTCTCGGCCCGGGGGTCGGTCCGGTGCCCGTCCCGCTCGTCCTGCTCACCGGCGGGGGCCGCGGCGGTGCCGGCTCCGGCCTCCGGGGCCGGCGCCCCGTCCGGAGCGGTGCCGTCCGCCCCGTCACCGGCGGACGCGTCGGGGGCGGGGACCGGAGGGACGTCGGCGCGGGCCAGGCCCGCGGCCTCGGGGGACCCCGGCAGGGGGCCGGCCGGGGCGGGGGCCGGCTGCGGCGCGGCCGCGTCGGGCCGCAGCGCCGCCGGGTTGAAGCGCATGGTGGCGCCGCTCTCCAGGTCCCCGCCGCCGAAGGGCGCGCCGGGCGCGGGGGCGGGGGCGGGCGCGGCACCCGGGTACGCGGGCGGTGCGACGGGCGTGCCGGGCGTACCGGCCTCGGGGCCGTACGCCCCGTACGGCCCGGGGGTCGGAACCTGTCCGGCGACCTGACCAGGAACCTGACCAGGAACCTGACCAGGGACCTGATGGGGCATCTGCCCCGGCATCTGTCCCGGGACCTGACCGGGGAACTGTCCGGCCGTCTGGCCGGGGGCCTGCCCGGGGGCCCCGGGGGTCCCCGGAACCTGTCCGGGGACGGGCGCGGGCGCCTGGCCCGGCACCGGCGGCGGGTTGTGCGTCCAGCCGGGCTGGAAGCCGCCCGGGGGCACGCCGGGAACCGCGAGCGGCGCACCCGTCGGCGGCGGGGGAGTGACACCGGCGCCCCCCGGACCGCCCGGCGCGCTCTGCGTGTACCAGGCGGGCGGGGTGTAGTCGATGGTGAACTCACCCGTCATCTCGGCGGGATCCGCGTCGGACTCGTCGGCGGGCACGTCCCAGCCCCCGCGGATGTCGTCGCGATCGCCGTTCACTTTGCCTCCTGGTGTGGTCGAGCACCCTTGTGCCGTCGTGCGTCGGGGCCACCGTCTCACTGCCGATCGGCCGGCTCTCCCCTCGGACCCGGCGAACGTTCCGAGGGATCCTCCGCCGCGCCCCCACCCACCCTAAACGCCCGCAACGCCACCGCGGCAGGCCCGTCCTCTCCCGGAGGCCGTCCCTTCCGCCGCGTGCCGGGCCAGGGTGACGCCGGTGCGGCGGAGCGTGAGGAAGCGCACGGCCCGAACCCGTACGAGCCGGAGAAAAGCCCCGATCCGCACGGTGGTGCGCGCTCGGACGCGCGCTCCCGTTCGAACGGGTGACGAAGCGAACGGGGTGACGAAGCGAACGGGGTGACGGGTGACGTGACGGCCGCGGGGACGGGCGACGTGACGAACCGGCGGCCGCGGACCCTCGCTCGGGCCGCGACCGCCGGTTCGTCACGCTCCTCGCCGTCCCGCGCGCCTCCGCGGCGGCGGCCGGCCTCAGCGCAGGTCGAACTCGCCGTCCCGCGCGCCGAGCACGAACGCCGTCCACTCGGCCTCCGTGTACCGCAGCACGGTGTCGTGGTCCAGCGAGGAACGCATGGCGACGGCACCGCCCGGCAGATGGGCGATCTCGACGCGCTCCTCGTCCGGGCTCGTGCCGGGGGCGCCGATCCACTCGACGTCCGAGATGTCGAGGGCGTACAACTCGTCCTTCTCCTGCGCGCTCCCCATGGGGGTTCCTTTCGCTCACGGCCTGTCGGCGGACCATGTGTCCCGTGGCGCCGGGCAGTTGGGCCCGCCCCGTGCCACCAGGAGAAATAGTAGGGAGTCGGGCCCGCGCGCGGGGGCCCTTCGGACGATCCCCACCGCGTCCGCACACGTCCCCACGCACCCGCCCGCGCCCGTATCGGGCCCCGTGCCGCGTTCCCGTACCGCGCGGTTCAGTCCATGCGGCGGGCCGCGCCGAGCAGGCCCGACTCCGCGTCCGTGGCGGTGGTGATCACCCAGTGCCGCTCGCCGCCGGCGCACCACAGGGTCACGCCGTCCGCGAGCGTCGGCAGCGCGTCGACCTCGTTCTGCGTCAGGCCCAGGATGCGGCCGGTCTGCTGGGCCTCCTGCGGCGAGACCCGCTGGACGCCGACGAGCGTGGCCGCGCGCATCAGCCGCGGGGCGACCGGGCTGAGGTAGGGCAGGAGGGTCAGCACGGACTGCCACGGCGAGGAGACGACCCGTCCGCGCGGCGGCCGCATGCCGCAGTCCCGCACCACGACCGCCGGGCTGCCGACGGTCGCGCCCAACGGCGGGACCCGGCCCACGTCGTGGAGCGTGATGCACTCCAGACCCGCGCCCGCCGCCTGCGCGAGGCCGACCCACGCGTGGGGGCGGCCGGTCTCCACCACGACCCGGGAGCCGGTCGCGGCGGCGCGCAGCGCCAGCACCTGCGCCGTCCACAGACCGCCGATCAGGAGGACGTCGTACGGCGTCGAGCGGTGGAAGCCCACCAGCTGCGCCCGCCCTTCGGAGTCCTCGCCGATCACCACGCCGTCGTCGCCCACCGGCAGGGAGAGCGCGCCGAGCTCGGCCGCCGGGACGGTGTGCCCCGCGTGCCGCGGGCCGATCAGACCGCGCAGCCCCTTCACCGCTCCACCGCGGAACGTCATCGAGCACCCCCGAGAGGCATCGTCGCCAGCACACCCGGCAGCTGCTCGCGGTCCAGCCGCAGCAGGCCGACCTTCCCGGCGCGCGCCGCCTGCTCCAGGGTCCGCCGCACCCGGACCAGTTCGTTGTCGGAGCCGCCGGTCACCCGGACGTGGCCGCCGACCTCCATCGTGCCCTGCCGCGCCCCGCCCCGGACGGTGAGGCTGAACGTCGTTGCGTATGCGGGCACCGAGGTCAGCAGCGAGACCAGTCGCGGCAGCGGCGCCGCGCCCCGCCCGAGCTCGGGCCAGCGCCCGACCGCGTACGTGGTGTGCCAGCGGTCGTCGCACCGCCAGACCCGGGAGGTCTCGGCCGTCCGCCGCTGGGGCGCCGCGCCGGTCCGGCCGGCCCGGGCGGCCGCGTGCGGGCTCGTGCAGGCCGCCGTCGCGATCGCCGAGTTGACTTCTTCCTGGTCCAGGACGACCGCCTGGAAACCGGCGCCGGTGATCCGGCTCGCCAGATGGTCCGCGATCCGCACCAGACACCGCTGCGCGCCCTCCAGGCCGCCGCCGCGCGCCGCGACCGCCTCCCTGCACCGCTCCGGGTCCAGCTTCACCGCCACCCAGGTCAGCCGCAGCGCGGGCGCCCCGGTCCGCTCCTGGAGGGGGGTGTACGAGAGCCGGGCCACGGACTGCTGGGGGAGGTGCGGCGCCGGAGCCGGCCGCACCTGCTGCACCAGCTGCACCGACTCGACCACGATGTCGTCGACCTCCAGGGCGTCGCCGAGGAGGGTCAGCGGGAAGGCCCGCGCGCCGAAGACCGGCCGCAGCGCCGACCCGCTCGCCTCGACCCGCAGCACGGCGGTGAGGAAGGAGCCGTCGCCCAGCATGCCGACCGTGCGGTGGTTCCGGTCGACGTACGGCGAGGCGCCGAAGCCCCGCACGCTCTCCGTCACCGGCGCGAGCGAGGGGTCCCCGTCGGGCGCGGCCGGGGCGGTGTCCCGCCGGCGCGACCGCAGCGCGAGCGCGGTCCCCATCCAGTCCTGCACGGCCTGGCCCCGGCGGCGTATCACCGCGAGGAGGACGAGGACACCGGCGGCGACGCACGTCGGGACGAGCCAGAGGCCGCCCAGCACGAAGCCGACGGCCACCAGGGCGAGCGCCGACTCGACGAGCACCAGCTGACGGAGCTGCACCGGACCGATCCGGCCGGTGCGCGACAGCGGCCGGAGCGTCGTCGTCGCCGGGACGGCCCGCGGGGCCCCCGGCCCGGGAGCCCCGCCGCGCTCGTTGCTGCGTTGCCGTCGGGAAGATTGAGGCGCTCGGCCGCTGGTCCGCCGCCCGTCGCGCGCACGCGTCGCCGTACCCATCGCCGCGTTGCCCCCTCGTGTCCGTAATAGCCGAATTCCCTTGGGCGTTGACCGGGCGATCACCCTACCTGAGCGGTGAGACACGGGTGCCGCCAGGCATAGTAGGGGGCGACGCGACGGCGGACGGGCCCGTCGAGTGTGGCAACCTGGTCGGCCGGCGGGGAGAGGGACGACACTTCAGATGGCATCACGACGGGATGAGCTGAACGCCTACACCTTCGCGAAGCGAAGGCTGGTCGCGCAGTTCGTGCAGCCGAACTCGACCGGCTCCGAGGAAGGCGCCCCCCGCCCGCTGCGCGCGGTGGTGCCGGGCGCCATCGTCGGCGTGGTGATCCTCGCGGTCTTCGGCGCCTGGGGCATGTTCAAGCCCGTCGCCCCCAAGGACTGGGACAAGCCCGGCCAGAACGTGATCATCGCCGACAAGTCGACCACGCGGTACGTGGTCCTCAAGACCGGCGACAAGACCCAGCTCCACCCCGTCCTCAACATGTCGTCGGCGAAGCTGCTGCTCGACCCCGACAAGGACAAGATCATCACCGTCGCCGAGTCCGTGCTCGACAGCGGAAAGATCCCGCACGGCGCCACCCTCGGCATCCCCTACGCCCCCGACCGCCTCCCCTCCGAGAAGGAGGCCGGCACCGCCAAGCGCTGGGCCGTGTGCGAGCGGCCCGGCGAAGGCGGCCGGGCCATCCAGAAGGCCGCCTTCGTCCTCGCCGCGCGCGAGGAGGCGAAGACCGACGGCCCCGAGCGGCTGACCGGCGGCCAGCTCCTGTACGTCGAGGGCCCCGCCCCCGACCGCACGCGGTACGTGGTCGACGCCCGGGGGACCGCGTACCCCGTCGAGAAGGACGAACTGCTGCTGCGCCAGCTCGTCGGCCAGGGCCGCGCCGCCCAGCGCGTCTCGGAGGCGTGGCTGAACACCCTCCACAAGGGCGACACCATCTCCTTCCCCACCGTCCCCGGCCGGGCGGGCGCCCCCGCCGAGGTCGGCGGCCTGTCGCCCGAGGTCGGCAAGGTCGGCATGGTGCTGTCCGCGACGGACGGCACCCGCAAGCAGATGTACGTCGTGCTCCAGGACCGGGTCGCCCCCGTCTCGGACTTCACCGCCAAGCTGCTGCTCAACAGCCGCCAGCTCGTCGACCTCGGCCAGAACGGCCAGGCCACCTCGGTCAGCGGCGGCGCGTTCCGGCCCGGCGGCCCCTTCGGCGGGGACAAGGAGTGGCCGGAGGCCGTACCGGTCCCCGTCAACGAGGCGGGCACCGCCGAGGGCAGCCGCAACACCGTCTGCAACGTGCTGCGCGAGGTCGACCCGGACAACGGCCGGACCACCCTGAGCACGTGGGCGGGCGAGGACTTCCCCGCCACCCTGCCGACCGGCTCCAGCAGCGCGTACGTCACCCCCGGCTCGGGCCAGCTCTTCCGCCAGTTCAAGGGCTCCACCACCAGGACCGGCTTCCTCTTCCTCGTCACCGACACCGGCCTGCGCTACGCGATGCAGTCCAACGGCGACACCGCCACCGACGACTCCGGCATCGGCTCCTCCGGCTCGGAGGAGGAGAAGCAGGCCCGCCAGGCCGAGGCCCAGCAGGCGCAGAACCGCCTCGGCTACAAGAACGTCGAGCCGCTGCCCGTCCCCGCCGAGTGGTCCACCTTCCTGCCCACCGGCCCCCGCCTGTCCACGGGCGGCGCGCGCCAGCCGCAGGGCTCGTGAGGGGGGCGACGATGAGGCACCCGCTCCGGCACCCCCTGGTCCTCGCGGCCGCGACGACGCTCTGCGGCCTCGGCCTGCCGCTCTCCGCCGCGCCCACCGCCGCCGCCGACGACGGCGGCCAGTGCACCTACCCCAGCAAGATGTACGAGGGCCGCCCCTGGTCGCTCCAGCGCGTGCTGCTCGACGAGCTGTGGGCCCAGTCCACCGGCAAGAACGTCCGCGTCGCGGTCATCGACACCGGCGTCGACGTGCGGAACCCGCAACTGGCCAAGGCCGTGGACGCCGGGAGCGGGATCAACCTGATCCCGAAGGACGCCAAGGACGCCAACGGCTACAAGCTCAAGCGCGGCAAGGAGAACGGCACCACCGACACCGTCGGCCACGGTACCAAGGTGGCCGGCATCATCGCCGCCCGCCCCGCCAAGGGCACCGGCTTCGTCGGCCTCGCCCCGGACGCCACGATCATCCCCGTCCAGCAGAACGACGCCGACGGCAACGGCACCGCGGAGACGCTCGCGAGGGCGATCCGGCACGCCGTCGACAAGAAGGCGGACGTGATCAACATCTCCCAGGACACGGCGAACGCGGTGAAGCCCACCCCGCTCCTGGAACAGGCCGTCCGCGCCGCGCTGGAGAAGGAGATCGTGGTCGTCGCCTCGGCGGGCAACGACGGCCTGGGCGGCAACGTCAAGAGCACCTACCCCGCCTCGTACCCGGGCGTCCTCGCCGTCGCCGCGTCCGACCGCAACAACGAACGCGCCCAGTTCTCCCAGTCCGGCGACTTCGTCGGCGTGGCCGCGCCCGGCGTCGACATGGTCTCCACGGTCCCCGGCGGCGGCCACTGCGCCGACAACGGCACCAGCTTCTCCGCCCCGTACGTCGCCGGCCTCGCCGCCCTGATCAAGGCCAAGCACCGGGACTGGACCCAGGAGCAGATCGTCGCCCAGATCCAGCAGACCGCCGAACGCTCGGTCGCCGGCCACGACCGCCTCGTCGGCTGGGGCGTCGTCGACCCGGTCAGGGCCCTGACGGAGGACGACAGGCCCATCGAGAAGCCCGTCGCCCACGAGGGCCTGACCCGCGCCGAGGCCCCCACCCCGGCCGCCGTCCACCTCGGCGAGACCCCCGAACAGCGCGCGGCCCGCCTGGCGACCTACGTGGTCGTCAGCGGCGGCGTCCTCGTGGCGGCGATCGCGGGCGTGGCGGTGGCGGTACGGGATCACCGGAGGCGAAGGACCGCCACGGCGGCCCGGTGATCATTGCAGACGCACACGGCTGATAGCGTCGATCGTGACAAATGAACTGAAGAAGTCTCGTGACGAACAAGAGACTTGGGGCTGTCAGTCGCAATCACTAGAGTGGTACGCGCGCGATCGGTGGATGGCGAGTCGCCACGATCGCAATGCAGGGCAGCAGGAGCAAACGGGGAGGATTGGCTCGTGTTTCACGTGACGGGTGACGGGGGCGGCGACGGTGAGTGACCTCGAGACGGGCGTAGGCGAGCTGAAGAAGTTCCGCGACAAGGTCGACGGCGTCATCAAGAACCTGGAGGCGAGCGCCGGCGGCGCCGCGCAGCTGGGACAGCGGCGCGTGACGCGCGGCTCGTTCGGCACGGGGAGGATCGCCTTCGCCGAGGCGGACGGCTTCTTCACGGAGTACGAGCGGGTCCACAGCTCGCTCGTGGCCCTGTCGAAGTCCCTCAGCGGCCAGATCGAACTCCTCCAGATCGGCGTCCACGCGGCCGACGTCGGCTACCAGAACGTGGAAGAGGACCAGCGCCGGCGGTTCCACGACATCCAGGCGCGGCTCGGCGAGGAGCGCGCCGAGGCGATCCGGCGCGAGGAAGAGGCGCGGAGCAAGGTCCCGGCGCAGCCCGACGCACGGCGCAATGAGACCGAGTCCTCGACGGAAGGTATCGGGTGACGACCGATGAGTGACGAGAAGAACCCGAAGCCGAACCCGAACCTGACCCCTCAGGAGCAGGAACAGGCGCAGGACAAGGCCGACATCCAGGCGGTCTACGGAGCGACGAACTTCCTGGAGAACCTGGACGAGATCCTCCCCCTCGGCATCGGCCCCAAGGGAAGCGTCTTCGGCTCGACCTCCTTCGAGAACCACCGGCTCAACGACATGCTCGACCTCCTCGACAGCGCCAACCCCGCCGACCTGGAGCAGGCCGGCGAGGCCCTGGAGAGCGCGAAGGAGTCCCTCAACGCGGCGGCCAAGGAGCTGAACGGCTTCATCCGCAGCGTGAAGTGGGAGGGCGAGGCCGCCACCGAGTTCCAGCGGTACGGCTCCGACGTCGTGAGCTACGCCTGGAACATCGGCAAGGTCGCCAACGCGGTCGGCGCCCAGATGAAGGTCGCCAGCACCGGCCTGACCTCCGTCCGCAACGCGAAGCCGCCGCGCGACACCCGCGCCGTCCAGAAGAAGCCCTCGGAATTCACGGAGCTCGAGAAGACCGAGAAGAAAGAGGACTACGAGAAGGCCGTCCAGGTCGAGAAGGACCGCCAGGAGGCCATCAACCAGATGAACCGCCTGGCCTCGTTCTACGCGGTCTCGCAGAGCACCCTGGCGGGGCAGGAGATGCCGAAGCCGCCGGAGGCGTACAAGGCGCCGGTGCCGAAGCCGCTCGGTGGGAAATTCGGATCCGGGGAATCGGGCGGGAGTTCCTCCCGCGGCAGTCTGTCGGGGGAGTCCTCCGGACGCATCGGCGCCGTCGAGGACCGCACCACCGCGACGATGCCCCGCACGGGTGACGCACTCGACCGCTCCGAGCCGATCCGCGAACAGCCGTCGGGCACGAAGGTCCAGATCGACACGGTCGCCACGCCTCCGGCCCCCACGATCACGAACACTCCGCCCACCCCGACGGCGCCCACCAACACCGCGCCCCCGCCCGGCCCCGCGATGCCTCCGCCGGTCACGCTCGGCACCCCGCCGCGCACCGGAGGCCCCAAGATCACCGGAAACCCCGGTGGGCCGCGTACCGCCACCGGCCGGACCAGCTTCGGCCGCCCGGCCGGGCCGACGACCTCGCCGGCGGTCGGCCGCGCCGGCGGGCCGAAGGGCCCCCAGGCGATGGGCCGTGCGGGTGGCCCCACGAGCTCCCCGGCGATGGGCCGTGCGGGTGGCCCGACGAGCTCTCCCGCGGTGGGCCGTCCGGGTGGCCCGACGAGCTCTCCGGCGGCGGGCCGCAACAGCGGCCCCATGGGCCGTGCCGGCGGACCGCCGGCCACCGCCCAGTCCACGCAGGCAGGACGCGCCACGCCGCAGGCCGGCCGTCCCGGCCAGCCCGTCACCGGGCGTACGGCCGGCGGCAGGGCCAACCCCATCGTGGGCGGCACCCCGCAGCGCACCACGGGCGGAAGCACCGGATCGCGGATCCCGAGGGGCACCGTCGTCGGCAGCGAGGGCCCGGCCGCGGGCCGTACGGCCGGAGCGCGCCCCAGCCAGGCCGGAGTCGTCGGCGCCAACAACGGCAAGGGTCCTCAGCGTTCCGCCGGCCGGGGCACCCCCAGCTCCAACGGAGTGGTCGGGAGCCCCCGAGGCATGGGCGGCCGTGGCACCCAGCGCCCGGACCGCGACGAACAGGACCGCGACGGCTCTTCGCGTCCCGATTACCTGACGGAAGACGAAGAGACCTGGACGAACCGTCGGCGCGGCGCGGTACCGCCGGTGATCGACTAACCACTCGGAAGGCTCGGAAGTCAGGATGACGGCACGAATGATCGAGAGCGGCAGGCTCCGGCGGGCGCTCCTCGGCACCACGGCGATCGCGGTGCTGACGACGTCGCTCGTCGGGGTCGCTCCGACGGCGGTCGCCGCCGACGCGCGGTCGCAGCAGTGGTACCTGGATGCCATGAAGGCCGAGGAGATCTGGAAGAAGACGACCGGAAAGGGCATCACGGTCGCCGTCATCGACAGCGGTGTCGATCCGGACACCCCCTCGCTCAAGGGCAAAGTCCTGAAGGGCTGGGACGCTTCCGAGAGCAAGGGCGACGAGACGGACGACTACTCGGGCCACGGCACGTCCATCGCCGAGACCATCGTCGGATCGGGAGCGGGCGGCGGCATCAAGGGGCTGGCCCCTGACGCCAAGGTGATTCCGTACCGCGTGGCCGACACCGAGCGGCAGAACGAGCAGGCCGTCAACGCCTTCGACGTGGAGGAGGCGATCAAGGCGGCGGCGGACAGCGACGCGCAGATCATCAACCTCTCCATCGGCTCCGAGTACTACAGCGAAGGCGAGCGCGAAGCGGTCAAGTACGCCCAGAGCAAGGGAAAGCTGCTGTTCGCGAGCGCGGGTAACGAAGCGCTCAAGGGCAACAAGAAGAACTATCCGGCGAGCTATCCCGAAGCCGTCGCCGTCGCGGCGAGCGGTCGTGACGGCTCGGTGGCCAAGTACTCGCAGCACGGCGACTACATCGACATCGCCGCCCCGGGAAGCCAACTCCCCGGCTACTGCGACAAGAGCCTCACGAAGTACTGCACAAGCGACGGCACCAGCTTCTCCACCGCCATCGTCTCCGCCTCCGCCGCCCTCATCTGGTCCATGCACCCCGACTGGACGGCGAACCAGGTCCTCCGCGTCATGCTCGACTCCGCCGCGCGCGGCGACGGCTGGGAGCCGGGTACGGTCAGCAACTACCTCGGTCACGGCATCGTCCGCCCCAACGCCCACGTCTCGCGCGGCGAGGGCGAGCCGGGCGACCCGAACATCAACCCCCTGACCAACACGCCCACCGGCGGAGCCGCCGGTGCGACCCCGTCGGCGACGGCGTCCGCGTCGTCCTCGTCCTCGTCCTCCGGCGGGTCGACCGCCGCCCCGTCCGCAACAGCTTCGACACAAGCTCCCGACGGCGAGCAGACGTCCGGCGCGCCTGTGGCAGGCTCCACGGAGAACGCGGCGGCGGACACGGACGACGGCGGCAACACCGGCCTCGTCATCGGCATCGCCGCCGCGGCCGTGGTCGTCCTCGCCGCCGTGGGCGTCGTCCTCGCACGCCGGCGGCGCACCGCCTGACGGCACCCCACACAAGCCTCACCGCGTCCGCGCGAACCTGCGGAGGCGGCCTCAACAGAGAACCCGAGAAAGGGAGAGCGACACATGTCAGTCTTGAAGGTTGGCGATCAGAGTCTCAAGGATTTCCAGGACGAGCTCACCCGCAAGTTCGAAGACGTGAAGGGGCAGCTCCAGGCCCTCCAGGGCGTCATCGACAGCCTCGAAGGCCGCTGGAAGGGCATCGGCGCCGGCGCCTTCGACGCCAAGCAGACCGAGATCAACCAGGGCATGGTGCGGATCGCCAAGCTGATGCTGAACTTCCAGGAGGCCATCCAGGTCACCCGGACGACCTCCAGCAACACCGACGACGAGGTCGAGGCGGCCCTGCGCGGCGTCGACGTGACCGCGGGCTTCTCCGGCGACGCGGGCGCCGAGAAGGCGGCCCGTTCGGGCATCGCCGGCCTCTGACCTTCCGGTCGGAGCCCCTGCACCAACCCAACCTGAACGACACCACCGAAAACCGGAGGGAACATGGCCGGCAACGACGGCATCATGCTCGTCACGTACGCGTCGCTCGACGACGCGGCGAACCAGATCGACGCGCAGGCGAAGCGTCTGGACCAGGCCCTGGAGGACATCCAGACCCGGATCCGTTCGGTCTCCAGCACCTGGGAGGGTGAGGCGAAGACCGCCGCCGACTCCGCCCACGCCAAGTGGGACCAGGAGACCCGCGCGATCCACAACGCGCTGACGAGCATCTCCAAGGCCGTCCGCCAGGCCGCCCCGGCCTACCAGGCGGGCGACAAGCGCGCCGCGGGCTTCTTCTAGACCGAAGCCGCATGACGGCAACAGGGTGGGCGTGCACGGGAGGCGCCCACCCTGTCGCGCGTCCGGGACCGCACACCCACGGAACCCGTCCGACCCCTTCGCCCCAACACCCTTGCCCATGCCTGGAATTGGCTGAGGCGACCCACGCGAACTCCACCTCCCTCCCGCCAGGTCGCACCGGACAGGACTGTCCGAGGGGTACAGGAAGAGGACGTGCCGATGGCGTGGGACGCGGAGGAAGAGGGGGACGAGCTGAAGACGGCGGCGGCCGAACGGCGGTCCACGAACACCCGGTCGAACCAGTCACCCGCCGACCACGGCGGCAGCGTGGCGTCCCCGGGCGGTGACCCTCGCGGGCCGGCCGGCAGGCCCTGACCGCCCACCGTCGGCGACTCCGTGTACCGCCCCCACACCACCCCGATCCGTCTCGGCAGCCACCCCCACGTCACACCCGCGCCACGCCCACGAAGGCGCCCGGCAGGCCCGCGACGGAGGGCCACGCCGACGAGCGGTGACGGGTCAGGTACGGAAGCCGCTGGACGCCACTTCGCCCCCACCAAGGGCGCCCACGCCACCGTCTGCGGAGGCTCCCGAGGACGCACGCACGTCCGCTACTTCTGCTCGCACTCGGACGACGCCGACAGCGCCTCCGCGTACGTGGTGATCAGCTTCTCCATGGCCGGAGCCGACTTCTCGCCGTCCGAGACGAAGACCCTCGCGAACAGCTCGTACTTGCCCTTGCGGTGCGCCACCACCGGGTCGCACGTGACACGGCTGACTCCGCCGGTGCTCGAGTAGACGTACTTCCCGCCACCGCCCTCGTGCTCGGCGATGTCCAGATACGGGTTGTCGTACGCCACCGACCGGGGCGTCCTCCCCTTCTCCGTCCAGTTCCAGTCGGCCGTCAGGACGGTCGTGCCGTCCACCACCACCCTGCAGCTGAAATAGCCCTTCCCCGGCTTCCGCTCCTCCTCGATCTTCGTGCCGCTCGCGGGAAGAACGGGCGACAGCAGCTCGGCGGGGACCGGTGTGCCGCACAGGGAGTCCGGGACTTCGAAGGCCCGCTTCTCCTCCTTCGGCTGGGAGCATCCGGAGGCGAGGAGGACGAGCGCGAGGGCGGCCACGGTCCGTGCCTTTGCGTGCTTCATCACGTGCTTTCTGGTCGGGGGGAGCGGGGCGCGCCGCACCGGACGGCGCGCCCCGAGGGGAAGGAGGATCAGCCGGGCTGGATCTCGGTCTCCAGGTCGTCGGCCATGTGACGGGCGTTGTCCGACGCGTCGCTGAAGCCGTTGTCGCTGCCGTACTTGGCCCAGTCGGCGACCTGGTCCGCGTACGGCAGGCCGTGGGCCTTCGCCGCCTGCTCCGCCGCCAGCTGGCTCATCTCGATGTTCTTCTCCTTGCTGTCCTCCCACAGCTTGCCCGCGTCCTTGCCCGCGTCCTTCAGCACGTCCGTCTCGGACTGCTGGAAGATGTGCTCCAGCACCATCGAGCTGACCGTGCTGGAGACACCGCTGGCGACCGCGCCGCCGACGGGGGTCGCGATGAAGCTGACACCGACGCCGATGCCCGTGCTGATCGCGCCGGACCAGGCGTTCTTCTGCTGGGCCACCGAGTCCGCGAAGTCCTTGGCCTCCTTGGCCGCCGGGCCGACGATCGCCTCCTGGCGGCCGACCGCCAGGGTGCCGCCGATCTCGGCCGAGCGGCGCGAGATCTCCTCGATCGTGTTCTGCGGCGACTGCGGGTACCTGGCGTCCTCCGGCGTGTTCGGGTTCAGGTGGTAGTCCATGAGGCTGCCCATGTAGGCGGCCTGGCCGACCTCGATGGCCGCGTTGGCCTTGGGGTCCTGGCCCAGGGTGACCAGGAGGCGCGTGACGTCCGAGTGCTCCATGACGGCCGGCGTGCCGCCGATCGGGAACAGCTTGTCGGTGTTGCCGCGGCTGTCGTCGGACATCGCCCGGTTGATGTCGGGCAGGTACTCGGAGGTGATCTGCCCGATGCTGTCCGACATGTAGCTGTGCTTGGTCAGCCGCTCGGGATCGTCGGAGACCGAGGCGACGATCTTCTGCATGAGCTCCGCCTGGTCCTTGTTGTGCGGCGGGGTCTCCTCCGTGGGCATCTGGCCGGCCGGGTGGCCGGTCGTCGCCGCTTCCAGGGCCATGGCGAGGTTGTTGCGGCCCTCGGTGCTGTCCTTGCCCTTGTCGTTCGTGTCGTGGGGCCAGTCGCGCTCTTCGAAGAGGTAGTCGAACACGGTCAGGGACCGCTTCTCGTTCTTGCCGTTGCCGTCGGCGTCCTCCTCGAAGTCGTGGTCCTCGTCCTTCGTGACGAAGTCCGCGCTGAAGAAGTCCGTCGCCGCGTCCGGGTTGTTGGAGAGGGCCGCCAGGAAGCCGGTCATCGGGTCGGAGCCGGTGTCCGTGCCCGTACGGTTCAGCCAGGGGTCCATGCCCATGCGCTGCCACACGATGGGGACGTGCCGGCCGTTGTCGGACGCCTTCTTCTCGGTCTCGATCAGCTTCGTGCCGTAGTCCTTGAGGAACTGGTCGTCGAAGTTGCCCCAGCGCATCAGGTTGCTCATCACCTGGAAGCCCTGGGTCGTGCTGTTCTTCGAGATCGGCTGGTCACCCGCGTTGATCATGTCGTACTTCCACCGCGACATCTCCGGCGAGTCCGCCTGGGTCGCGGTGGCGAGGGTGAGGCTCAGGTTCTTCTGGAGGTCGTCCATCTGGTCGAAACGATCGCGGAGCTTGTGGGTCTCGCGCAGGTCGTTCATGCCGGCCCAGAAGTCGAGCGTCCCCTGGGTGCCCAGCGTGGTGGCGAAGTGCTCGGCGAAGATCGGGTCGCCGCTGTACTTCTTGAGCCCGGCATTGAGCGCGTCGAACTCCTCGGGGGTGAGGTCCCTGGTCTTCTTCTTCGCCAGGGCCGCCAGCTTCTCCGCCTCCTTGACGGCGTTGACCGCCGAGTCGCGGTCGCCGTACTTGGCGTCCGAGAAGCCGTGGTCCGTCAGGTCGACGAGCGCCTTCAGCGCCGTGGCGGCGCTGTTGTCGATCTCGGTGGCCGTGTTGAGGATGCCCTGGAGCTCGTCGCGCAGGGCGTTGACGTCGCTCTGGCCGTTCGGGGCCTTCTTGTCGGGGTTCTCGCTGACCGTGAACCCTCCGCCGCTCACGGTGACGGTGAGGTTCTTGCCCCGACCGCGCTCTATCGCGTCCTTGAGCAGCCGCTGCTGCGCCTTCAGCTCGTCCCGGGTGTCCAGCATGATGTCCCGGATCGACGTCGCCTGGACGACGGCGTCGCCGAACTCGCCCGCGGTCTTGCCCACGAACTCGCGCGAGATGACCGCGTTGTCGCCGGCCCAGTCGGCCGTGAGGGCCTTCTTGTGCAGTCCGTCGTGCGCGTCCTTCTTGAGGGCCTGCAGTTTGGTCAGCATGCTCGTCCAGTCGCCGACCGTGTCGTCGAGCAGCTTGAAGTTCGCCGAATGAAGGGCTTCGAAGTCCATCGGTTATTCCCTGTCCCTTTCCCCGTCCTCAGTCCTTCTTTTCCTTCTGGTCCGGCTTGTAGATCTCGTTCGGCTTCCCCGCCTTGGCCCAGTCGTCGTCGAAACCGGCGTCGAGGGTGTGGATGCTGCTCACGTGCCGCTCGATGAAGATCTCGTCACCGGCGTGCGCGTTCTGCGTGAAGTCCATGTGGTTGGAGATCAGCGCACAGGCGTCCATCACCGACGCGAGCTGCTTGTCCCACCGCAGCGACACGTGCGACAGCGCCCCGCCGAGCGCGAACCCCTGCCCGCTGAGGTCGGACGCCGCCGAGTCCGTGGACGTGACGCGCGCCTCCTTCCACAACCGGTTGTACAGCTTGAACGCCTCGTTGCCGATGGCGGCCAGGTCCTGCTGGTTCACCTTCAGGAAACCGCCCGACGGATTGCCGGCGTTCGGCCGGTCCTCGGGCGGCAGCCCGTTCAGCTGCATGCGCGCCGAGTCCCGCTCGGCCGCCGACGATTTCAGCTGCTCCCACTCGTCCCATGCCATGGATCTCACCTCTCCTTGCGGACTGTCGTCATCTCGTACCGATGCGGGGAGTTCCGTCCGGGAGCCCCGGACCCTCACCGCTCGGGAATCCATCGTTCTGCCGGCCGGACGTCACGGTTCGTCCGGACAGAAATCGTCCACGACGTCGGTCCGGAGGGAGTAGCGCACGAGATCCAGGGCGTGATCCCGCTCGGACTGTCCCGGCAGCGGCGTCGCCGTCACCGTCAGACAGATGCCGTCGACCTGATAGCGCTCGACCGACGTGCCCCGGAACTCCGGTCCGGAGTCCTTCCCCGGGGCCTCTGAACCGTCCCCGGTCCTGTCGTCCCCGCTCTCCCCGTCCTCGACCAGCCGTGCGACGGGGTCCAGCTCCTCCGGCCCCGTCAGCACCGGGTTGATGTATTCGCCCCAGGAGCCCTCCAGGCCCCTCAGCTTGCGCAGGCCGTCGCCGTCCTCCGTCTCCAGCAGCTCGGCGGCCTCCTTCACCCGCCGCAGGGTCTCCTCGTGGTCGGGCGCCGAGTCGAAGACGCCCGCCAGGCGCAGTGCGCCGTAACTCTGCCAGGCCATGAAGAGGCCGAGTACGACGAGGATCACCCGGCGCGCCGTGAACGACGCCGACGAGGGTTCCTCCGCCTCCGGGTCCGCGAGGCGCGGCGCCCGGAAGCGCCACCACAGCCCGCGCGGGTCGACGAACAGGCCGAGGCCGAGGAAGAGGACCGCGAAGATCCCGGCGAAGACCGCTGCCCCGATCACGTCCGCACCCCCATCCCCGTCCCCGTCCCCGTCCCCGTCCCCATCCCCGTCCCTGTTTCCGTCCGTGCCGTGCCCGCCCGCTGCGGCGGCCGCTTCCTCACGGGCACGGCCCGCCCGCCACCTCGGCGTCCAGCTCGTACAGCCGGTCGTCCAGGTGGGCGTACTTCGGCGGGGCCTGCCCGGGCGCGACCTTCGCCGTCACCGTCAGACACGCACCGTCCACCGCATAGCGTTCCGTGTCACCGGCCGCGGAGACGAGGGTCACGACGTGCTCCTCGCCGGGCCGTCCGATCCCGTCCTCGATGTACTCGCCCCAGGAACCCTGGCCGACGAGGAACTTCAGCCTCGGCTCCGACTCCAGGTGCTCCGCCACCGCCTCCAGCCGCTCGACCGAAGCGTCCCGCCCGGCCCCGGACCAGGCCTCCGCCTCCCGGAACGCCTCCACGCACTGCCACGCCGCCCCCACCGCCAGCGCCGCGAAGACCCACCGCCAGGGCCGGTGGCGCGCACGCAGGGCGGCGCGCGCCTCCAGGGTGCGGGGCCTCCTGAAGAACCGGTCCGCCGTCTCCAGGGCCCCGCACGCGCAGGCCACGAGCAGCAGGGTGAGGACCCCGGCCAGGAGCGCCATCGTCCCCATCCCTACAGCTCCGGCATCCGCCCCGTCTGCACCAGCGGGTTGCCCCGCTGCCGCGAGACGTAGATGCCGCGGCCCGCCGGCATGGGGCGCATGCGGACGCCGCCGAGGACGTCGCCCTCCTGCGGGTCGCCGGAGAGGAGCACGCCCTGCGCGCCGAGCTCCATCATGCGCTGCATGAAGGACTCGTACGCCGCCCGGCTCGCGCCCGCCGCGCTGCGGGCGATGATGAAGCGGACGCCCACGTCCCGCGCGAACGGCAGCAGCTCCGTCAGCTTCGACAGCGGGTTGCCGCTCGACGTGGAGACCAGGTCGTAGTCGTCGACGACCACGAACAGGTTCGGCCCCGACCACCAACTGCGGTCCCGCAGCTGCTGGGCCGTGACGTCCGCCGACGGCGAGCGGCGGCGCATCAGGTCGGCGAGCGCGTCCACGTGGTGCTCCATGTTGTTCGACATGGGCACGTACTCGGCCAGGTGGGACGCCGGCGTCACGTCGAGCAGCGCGCGCCGGTTGTCGATGACGAAGAACTTCGCCGAGGCCCCGTCGTACCGCTCCGTGATCTGCTTGATCAGCAGCCGCAGCAGGTTCGACTTGCCCGACTCGCTCTCGCCGAAGACGAGGAAGAACGGATCGCGGTCGAAGTCGACGAAGACCGGCTCCAGGTTGTTCTCGTCGATGGCGAACGCGACGCCGCGCTGCGGCTCCGCGTACCCCGCCGGCAGCGCGTGCGCGTCCAGCTCGCGCGGCAGCAGCCGGACCTCCGGCGCACCCGGCGCCGTCCAGTGCCGGGTGACCTCCTGCGTCATCGCGGCCGTCGCCTCGGCGAGGTCGCTGTCCGAGCTGATCCCGTCGATGCGCGGGACGGCCGCCATGAAGTGCAGCTTCTCCGGCGTCAGACCGCGGCCCGGCACGCCCGTCGGCACGTTGGCGGCGATCTTGCGGTCCAGCTCGGAGTCCATCGTGTCGCCCAGCCGCAGCTCCAGCCGGTTCATCAGGTGGTCCTTGAGGTTGGCCCGGACCTCCATGGAGCGCGAGGCCGTGATGACCACGTGGATGCCGTAGCCGAGGCCGCGCGCCGCGATGTCCACGACGGCCGGCTCCAGCCCCTCGTACTCGGTGCGGAAGTTCCCCCAGCCGTCGATCACCAGGAAGACGTCGCCCCACGGCTGGTCCGTCACCGGGATGTCGCCCCGGGCCCGCAGCCTGCGGAAGGTCCCGATCGAGTCGATGCCCGCGCTGCGGAAGTACTCCTCGCGCCGCGACAGGATGCCGTAGACCTCGGCGACCGTACGCCGCACCCGCTCCGGGTCGAGCCGGGAGGCGACCCCGCCGACGTGCGGCAGGCCCGCCACCGAGGCCATGCCGCCACCACCGAAGTCCAGGCCGTAGAACTGCACCTCGTGCGGGGTGTGCGTCAGCGCGAACGCCGAGATCAGGGTCCGCAGCAGCGTCGACTTGCCGGACTGCGGACCGCCGATGATCTGCATGTGGCCCGCCGCGCCCGAGAAGTCCCGGTAGAGGGTGTCGCGGCGCTGCTCGTACGGCTTGTCCACCACGCCCAGCGGTACGACGAGCCGCCCGGCCGCCTCGTACCCGGGCTGCGTCAGCCCCCGGCCCTCCACCCCGGCGAGCCCCGGCAGCAGCGAGTCCAGCGCCGGCGGGTTGTCCAGCGGCGGCAGCCACACCTGGTGCGCCTCGACGCCGCGCCCCTCCAGCCGGCGCACGATCACGTCGAGCACCGAGTCGGCCAGCGCGTCGTCCTCCGCCGACCGGGCCTCGGGCACCCGCGCCCGCTCCGCCGGCTCCAGGTAGCGCACCGGCACCGGGGCCGCGGTGAACGGCACCGGCCGCCGGTCCACCTGCAGCGGCCCGCCGGCCACCGCGGCGTGCTGGTTGGTGCGGTACACGCCGGAGACGTACGCCGCCTTGAACCGCACCATCTCGTCGGTGCCGTACTTGAGGTAGCCGGAGCCCGGCACGTTCGGCAGCGAGTAGGCGTCGGGCACGCCGATGGCCGCCCGGGACTCGGCCGCCGAGAAGGTCCGCAGACCGATCCGGTAGGAGAGGTACGTCTCCAGGCCGCGCAGCCGGCCCTCCTCCAGGCGCTGCGAGGCCAGCAGCAGGTGCACGCCGAGCGACCGGCCGATGCGGCCGATCTGCACGAACATCTCGATGAAGTCCGGCATCGCCGTCAGCAGCTCGGAGAACTCGTCGATGACGAGGACGAGCGACGGGATGGGCTGGAGCGGGGCGCCGGCCGCGCGCGCCTTCTCGTAGTCGTGGATGTTCGCGTAGTTGCCCGCGTCGCGCAGCATCTCCTGACGCCGGTTCAGCTCACCGCGGATGGAGTCGCCCATGCGGTCCACCAGCGTGAGGTCGTCCGCCAGGTTGGTGATCACCGCCGCCACGTGCGGCATCTGGGACATGCCCGCGAAGGTGGCACCGCCCTTGAAGTCCGCGAGGACGAAGTTCAGCGTCTCCGAGGAGTGCGTCACCGCCAGGCCGAGCACCAGCGTGCGCAGCAACTCCGACTTGCCGGAACCGGTCGCGCCCACGCACAGGCCGTGCGGGCCCATGCCCTCCTGCGCCGCCTCCTTGAGGTCCAGCATCACCGGGACGCCGTCCTCGCCCACGCCGATCGGCACCCGCAGCCGCTCCGACCGCGACCGGGGCCGCCAGGTGCGGCTCACGTCGATCGAGGCCGCGTCGCCCAGGTTCAGCAGATCGGTGAAGTCCAGGTTGGCGAGGAGCGGCTCGTCGTCGTCCGAACCGCTCGCCACCCGCAGCGGCGCGAGCTGCCGGGCCAGCGCCTCCGCCGCGTCCGGGCTCAGTCCGTCCGGGACCCCGTCGTACACGTGCCCGTGCCCCGACTCCAGCCGCAGCGCGCCGTCCTCCACGACCACGGCCAGGTCGCCGCGGGCACCGGCGCCCCGGCCCTCCACGACCTCGATGATCGTCACGCCCTGGATGCCCTCCGGGGAGGCCAGCGCCGAGGTCTGCGGGATCGACTGCCCGTCGAGCACCACGACCAGGTGCGGGAAGTCGAGCAGCGGATGGTTCGGCCCCTGGAAGCGCGGCCGCCCCTCCAGCCGGCCCGCGACCAGGTCCTCCAGCTCCCCCGCGTCCGTCGTGATCAGCCGCCGGCTGCCCGCGCCGTCACCGGGCCCCGTGGCCTGCACGTGCGGCAGCCACTTCGTCCACTCCCACGCGGGAGCGGCGCCGTCACCGGTGGCGACGACGATCACCAGGTCCTCGGGGGAGTGCAGCGCCGCCAGCGAACCCACCATGGCGCGCGTCGTGGAGCGGGCCGCGTCCGGGTCCCCGCTCACCGTCAGGTGGTAGAAGGCGCGCAGCGACACGGCCATCGGAAGGCCGTCCAGGGTGCCGTGCGCGTGGAGGAACTGCTGCATCGCGCCCGCGGTCAGCGGCTCCAGCTCGTCCACCGGCGCCGTCTCGGGCGCGATCAGCGGGGTCGCCAGCTGCTGGCTGCCCAGGCCGACGCGGACCTGCGCGAAGTCGGCGTCCCCGATCCGCCGCTCCCAGATCCGGCTGCCCTCGGCGACCAGCGCCCACAGCTGCTCCGGCGACGGGTGCAGGTAGAACTGCGCGTCCCGCTGGAGGCGCGCCGTCCGCAGCACGGTCCGGCGGGTCTGCGTCAGGTACTTCAGGTAGTCGCGCCGCAGGTCCGCGAGCTGCCCCTGGGTACCCCTCCGGTAGCGGACCAGCATCGCGATGGCCATGGCCACCGTCGACGCGATCATCACCATGCCCATGATCCGCATGATCGGGTTCGGCGTCATGAAGAAGAAGACCACCGAACCGCCCATGCCGAGCATCGGCAGGAGCTGCATCAGCGCGCCCTCCTGCTGCCCGCGGGGCAGCTCCGGCGGAGGTTGCAACTGCACCTGCTCGTCGGGCACTTCTGACGGCAGGGCCCGCGGTGGGCGCTTGACGACGATCTGGCTCACAGCTCACCAATTTCCGTTGCCGGACGGAAAGTTCCTCTAGACGCCCCCGTGGCGACGGGATCCATCCGCGGGGAGGGATCCTACTTTGGTGCGGGGTCACGGGTGGGCGGTAGGGTGGCCCGAAATATTTGCGTGGCCATGAACTATCGCAAAAATCGGGTCATTCGGAGCGCAATATCCGCGGCTCGGGGACCACGGTCCGCGAGCCGCTCCGCGGTCCCCGGACCGGCGGCCCGAGCCGCCGGCAGGAGCACCAGGATCACCACGAGGGGAAGCAGCAGGTGAGTATGACGGCCCCAGCCACGGCCGGCGGAGCCGGCCAGTCGGCTCCCACCACCGTGTTCCACGGCGGCACCGGCTTCTGCCGGATCACCGTCGTCGCGCCCGACGGCCGCGTCGACGTCGCACTGCCCGAGGACGTCGCCCTCGCCGACCTCTACCCGGAGGTGCTCCGCCTCTCCGGCCAGACCCCGGCACCCGGCGCCCCCGTCGGCTACCACCTGGTCCGCCGCGACGGCACCGTCCTCGACGGCAGCCGCTCCCTGGCCGCCCAGCGCATCCTCGACGGCGAGCTGCTGTCCCTGCGCCCCTTCGCCGAGTCGCTGCCCCCGGCCGTCTTCGACGACGTCTCCGACGCGGTGGCCTCCGCCGTCGCCAAGGACCGCACCCTGTGGTCCGACGCCCTGATGCGCGGCGCCGGCCTCTTCGGCGGAGCGGTCCTCCTCGTCCTGCTCGCCTTCGTCCTGTGGACGGCCGAGCCCCGGCACGACATGCACGGCCTGCCCGGCATCCTGGCCGGCGTCACCGCCGTCCTGCTGCTCGCCCTGGCGGCGGTCCGCGCCCGCGTGTACGACGACCGCGGCTCCGCCGTGGCCCTGGGCACCGGCGCGCTGGCCAACGCCGCCGTCGCCGGCTCCGGACTGCTCTCCCTCGCCGACGGCCAGGGCATCGGCAAGCTCCAGTTCCTGCTGGCCTGCGCCGCCGTCCTGGTCGGCGCCGTGATCCTCACGGTCGTCTCCCCGAGCGGCGACGGCCCCTTCGTCGCCTTCGTCCTCGCCTCCGCCGTCGGCCTGCTCGTCGGCTTCGCCGCCATCCTGACGAACCTCACCCCGGCCGAGACCGCCGCGGTCTGCGCCCCCTTCGCCGTCGGCGCGCTCGCCTTCCTGCCGGGGCTCTCCACCCGCTTCGCCCGCCTGCCCATCGGCTTCGAACCGCCCCGCACCGCCGTGGGCGGATACGGCTCCGACACCGAGCCCCAGGGCCCGGTCGACGCCGCCCGGATCGCCGCCCGGGTCCGCCGCGGCCACGAGCTCCTCGTCGGCCTCGTCGGCGGCTGCGCCCTCGTCGCCGTCGGCTCCGCCGCCGTCCTCGGCTTCTCCGACACCGTGTGGGGCCAGCTCCTCGCCCTCGCCACCGGCGTCGCCATGCTGATGCGCGCCCACCTGTTCCGCTACACCGCGCAGGTCGGCTGCGCCCTCGCGGCCGGCCTCGGCTCCCTCGTCCTGCTGGGCCTCGGCCTCGCCCTGAACCCGCCCGCGGAGCTCCTCCTGGAGGCCCTGAAGGGCGACGGCGGGGCGCTCGACATCCGTACGGTCTGGCTCTCCGCCGCCATCGCCGGCGTCGCCGCCCTGCTCACCGCCATCGGCCTGATCGTGCCGCGCAAGGGCGTCACCCCCTTCTGGGGCCGCTTCCTGGAGATCGCCGAGACCTTCGTCCTGCTCACGCTGCTGCCGCTCTGCCTCGCGGTCTTCGACGTCTACCACTCCATCCGGGCGCTCACCTCCTGAGCGGCCTGGTACGCTGTGTGGCGGCCGTTTGTGTACGCGCTCCCGGAAGCACCTCAGTCGATGCCCCGCATCGGCCCGCCTCGGGGAGCAGCGCCCATCGGACCTTCGCTCCCGAGTCACGGAAGCTCCCCTGAGACGTAGACCAGGGGCACTCGTGAGCGCACGAAACCAGAGGAGATCCGCGTGGCTCTCGACGCCGCCGTCAAGAAGCAGATCATGGCCGACTTCGGCACCAAGGAGGGCGACACCGGCTCCCCCGAGGTCCAGGTCGCCATGCTGTCCCGCCGCATCTCGGACCTGACCGAGCACCTCAAGACCCACAAGCACGACCACCACTCCCGTCGTGGTCTGCTGATCCTGGTCGGTCAGCGCCGCCGTCTGCTGCAGTACCTGGCCAAGAAGGACATCCAGCGCTTCCGTACGCTGGTCGACCGCCTCGGCATCCGCCGCGGTGCGGCCGGCGCCAAGTAAGACGCCGTGAAGGGAGCGGTTCCCACTTTCAGGGGGCCGCTCCCTTTGCTGTACGTGCGCGAAGTACCGACCGGCAACTACTCTGGTCGCAGAACGCCACGACCCGCGCGAGAAGCAGCCGGCACGCCGCCGGTCCTCGGTAGTGGCCCCCGGGCATCGTCCCCGGGTGCTTCGATCGAAGACCGGCCCGCCACTTCAGTGCTTCTCCCGCTCCGTCCCGCGCCACACGGGCGCGCGGACCAAAGACGAACGTAGGAGAAACCCATAGTGGAGAACGAGACCCACTACGCCGAGGCCGTCATCGACAACGGCGCCTTCGGCACCCGCACCATCCGCTTCGAGACGGGCCGCCTGGCCCGCCAGGCCGCCGGCTCCGCCGTCGCCTACCTCGACGACGACACCATGGTGCTCTCGGCGACCACCGCCTCCAAGCGCCCCAAGGACCAGCTCGACTTCTTCCCCCTCACGGTGGACGTCGAGGAGCGGATGTACGCGGCCGGCAAGATCCCCGGCTCCTTCTTCCGCCGGGAGGGCCGCCCCTCCGAGGACGCGATCCTCACCTGCCGCCTGATCGACCGCCCGCTGCGCCCGTCCTTCAAGAAGGGCCTGCGCAACGAGATCCAGGTCGTCGCCACGATCATGGCCCTCAACCCCGACCACCTGTACGACGTCGTCGCGATCAACGCCGCGTCCGCGTCCACCCAGCTGGCCGGCCTGCCCTTCTCCGGCCCGATCGGCGGCGTCCGCGTCGCGCTGATCCGCGGCCAGTGGGTCGCCTTCCCGACGCACACCGAGCTCGAGGACGCCGTCTTCGACATGGTCGTCGCGGGCCGCACCCTGGAGGACGGCGACGTCGCGATCATGATGGTCGAGGCCGAGGCCACCGAGCAGACCATCCAGCTCGTCAAGGGCGGCGCCGAGGCGCCGACCGAGGAGATCGTCGCCGCGGGCCTCGAGGCCGCGAAGCCGTTCATCAAGGTCCTCTGCAAGGCCCAGGCCGACCTGGCCGCCAAGGCCGCCAAGCCGGAGACCGAGTTCCCGATCTTCCTGGACTACCAGGACGACGTGTACGCCGCCCTCTCCGACGCCGTCCGCGACGACCTGGCCCGCGCGCTCACCATCGCCGGCAAGCAGGAGCGCGAGGCCGAGCTGGACCGCGTCAAGGAGCTCGCCGCCGAGAAGCTCCTCCCGGCCTTCGAGGGCCGCGAGAAGGAGATCTCCGCCGCCTACCGCTCCCTGACCAAGGCCCTGGTCCGCGAGCGCGTCATCAAGGACAAGGTCCGCATCGACGGCCGCGGCGTCACGGACATCCGTACGCTCGCCGCCGAGGTCGAGGCCATCCCGCGCGTGCACGGCTCCGCCCTCTTCGAGCGTGGCGAGACCCAGATCCTGGGCGTCACCACCCTCAACATGCTCCGCATGGAGCAGCAGCTGGACACCCTCTCCCCGGTGACCCGCAAGCGCTACATGCACAACTACAACTTCCCGCCGTACTCCACCGGCGAGACCGGCCGCGTCGGCTCCCCGAAGCGCCGCGAGATCGGCCACGGCGCCCTCGCCGAGCGCGCCCTCGTCCCGGTCCTGCCGACCCGCGAGGAGTTCCCGTACGCGATCCGCCAGGTGTCCGAGGCCCTCGGCTCCAACGGCTCGACGTCCATGGGCTCGGTCTGCGCCTCCACCATGTCGCTGCTGAACGCCGGTGTGCCGCTCAAGGCCCCCGTCGCCGGCATCGCCATGGGCCTGATCTCCCAGGAGATCGACGGCGAGACGCACTACGTCACCCTCACCGACATCCTCGGTGCGGAGGACGCCTTCGGCGACATGGACTTCAAGGTCGCCGGCACCAAGGAGTTCGTCACCGCCCTCCAGCTCGACACCAAGCTGGACGGCATCCCGGCCTCCGTCCTGGCCGCGGCCCTCAAGCAGGCCCGCGACGCCCGCCTCCACATCCTCGACGTGATGATGGAAGCGATCGACACCCCGGACGAGATGTCCCCCAACGCCCCGCGGATCATCACCGTCAAGATCCCCGTGGACAAGATCGGCGAGGTCATCGGCCCCAAGGGCAAGATGATCAACCAGATCCAGGAGGACACCGGCGCCGAGATCACGATCGAGGACGACGGCACCATCTACATCGGTGCCGCCGACGGCCCGGCCGCCGAGGCCGCCCGCGCCACGATCAACGGCATCGCCAACCCGACCATGCCGGAGGTCGGCGAGCGCTACCTGGGCACGGTCGTCAAGACCACCACCTTCGGTGCCTTCGTCTCCCTGCTCCCGGGCAAGGACGGCCTGCTGCACATCTCGCAGATCCGCAAGCTCGCCGGCGGCAAGCGCGTGGAGAACGTCGAGGACGTGCTCCCGGTCGGCTCCAAGGTCCAGGTCGAGATCGCCGAGATCGACCAGCGCGGCAAGCTCTCCCTCATCCCCGTGATCGAGGGCGAAGAGACCGAGAAGGACGACGCCGACCAGTGACGTCCCGCAGTTCCGCGACGACGGCCCGCCCCTCTTCCGGGGGGCGGGCCGTCGCCCGTACCCAAACGCTTCTCCCCGGCAAGGACGGCATCGGCACCGTCCGCCGCACCACCCTCCCCGGCGGCCTGCGCATCGTCACCGAGACCCTTCCCTCGGTGCGCTCCGCGACCTTCGGCATCTGGGCCCACGTCGGCTCCCGGGACGAGACCCCGGCGCTCAACGGCGCCACCCACTACCTGGAGCACCTCCTCTTCAAGGGCACCTCCGAGCGGTCCGCCCTCGACATCTCCGCCGCGATCGACGCGGTCGGCGGCGAGATGAACGCCTTCACGGCGAAGGAGTACACCTGCTACTACGCCCGGGTCCTCGACACCGACCTGCCGCTGGCGATCGACGTCGTCTGCGACATGCTCACGGGCTCGCTCATCCGCGACGAGGACGTGGACGCCGAGCGCGGCGTCATCCTCGAAGAGATCGCGATGACCGAGGACGACCCCGGCGACGTGGTGCACGACCTGTTCGCGCAGACCATGTTCGGCGACACCCCGCTGGGCCGCCCGGTCCTCGGCACCGTCGACACGATCAACGCGCTCACCCGCGGCCAGATCGCCCGCTTCTACAAGAAGCACTACGACCCGACCCACCTGGTCGTCGCCGCCGCGGGCAACGTGGACCACGCCACGGTGGTGCGCCAGGTCCGCCGTGCCTTCGAGAAGGCCGGCGCCCTCACCCGCGCCGACGCGGCCCCGGTCGCCCCGCGCGACGGCCGGAAGACGATCCGCACGGCCGGCAGGGTCGAGCTGCTCGGCCGGAAGACCGAGCAGGCGCACGTCGTCCTCGGCATGCCCGGCCTGGCCCGCACCGACGACCGCCGCTGGGCGCTCGGCGTGCTGAACACCGCCCTCGGCGGCGGCATGTCCTCCCGCCTCTTCCAGGAGGTCCGCGAGAAGCGCGGCCTGGCCTACAGCGTGTACTCGTACACCTCGGGCTTCGCCGACTGCGGCCTCTTCGGCGTGTACGCGGGCTGCCGCCCCAGCCAGGTCCACGACGTGCTGCGGATCTGCCGGGACGAGCTCGACAAGGTCGCCTCGGAGGGCCTCACCGACGAGGAGATCACCCGCGCCGTCGGCCAGCTCTCCGGCTCCACGGTCCTCGGCCTGGAGGACACCGGCGCGATCATGAACCGCATCGGCAAGAGCGAGCTGTGCTGGGGTTCCCAGATGTCGGTGGACGACATGCTGGCCCGGATCGCGGCCGTCACCCCGGACGAGGTCCGGGAGGTCGCCCGCGACGTGCTGACGCGGCGGCCCTCGCTCTCGGTGATAGGCCCGCTGAAGGACAAGCAGGCGGACCGCCTCCACCAGGCCGTCTCCTGACCTCCACCCCCTAAGGAAGAAGTGCGATGAGCAAGCTGCGCGTGGCGGTCCTCGGTGCCCGGGGCCGCATCGGCTCCGAGGCCGTCAAGGCCGTCGAGGCCGCCGAGGACATGGAGCTGGTCGCGGCCCTGGGCCGCGGCGACGAGCTGGAGGCCCTCACCGAGGCCGGCGCCCAGGTCGTCGTCGAGCTGACCACCCCGGACTCGGTCATGGCCAACCTCGAGTACTGCGTGGGCCACGGCATCCACGCCGTCGTCGGCACCACCGGCTGGACCGAGGACCGCCTCGCGCGGCTGAACGGCTGGCTCGCCGCCTCCCCGGAGACCGGCGTCCTCATCGCCCCGAACTTCTCCATCGGCGCCGTCCTCACCATGCGGTTCGCGCAGCTCGCGGCCCCGTACTTCGAGTCCGTCGAGGTCGTCGAGCTGCACCACCCGAACAAGGTGGACGCCCCCTCCGGCACCGCCACCCGCACCGCCCAGCTGATCGCCAAGGCCCGCGCCGAGGCCGGTCTGGGCGCCCAGCCGGACGCCACCGCGACCGCCCTCGACGGGGCCCGCGGCGCGGACGTGGACGGCGTGCCGGTCCACGCGGTACGGCTCCGGGGCCTGCTGGCCCACCAGGAGGTGCTGCTCGGCGGCGAGGGCGAGACCCTCACCGTCCGCCACGACTCGCTGCACCACTCCAGCTTCATGCCGGGCGTGCTGCTCGGTGCCCGCCGCGTGGTGAGCACCCCGGGCCTCACGTTCGGCCTGGAGCACTTCCTGGACCTGGGCTGACGGCCATGGGCGGCAAGATCACGTACGTCTTCCTCGCCACCGTCCTCGTGCTGGTCTTCGGGGTGGTGGCGATGGAGGGCGTCCTGCTCCTCCTGACCGGCGAGCCGGCGGCCATGGGCATGGGCGCGGTGGCGTTCCTGCTGCCCTGCGTCGGCGCCTGGTTCCTGTGGAAGAACACCAGCTTCGCGCGCCGGGCCAACCGGCTGGCCGCCGAGCTGGAGGCCGAGGGCGGCCTCCCCGTCGACGACCTGAAGCGCACCCAGGGCGGCCGGATCGACCGCGACTCCGCGGACGAGGTCTTCGCCCGGCGCAAGGCCGAGACGGAGGAGTCGCCGGAGGACTGGCGCTGCTGGTTCCGGCTCGCGGTCGCCTATCACGACGCCCGCGACACCCCCCGGGCCCGCAAGGCGATGCAGCGGGCCATCGCCCTCCACGAGGGCCGGACGGTCAGCGCCTGACGCCGTACTCGGCGTGCCACGCCTCGACGGTGTCGGCGGCCCGGTCGAAGGCCTCGATCCGGGAGAGGAAGTCGGCGTTGTGGTCGGTGAGCAGCACCTGCTGCTCGCCGGCCACCCGGTCGAGCAGCAGCGCCTGCCCCTGCACGGTGCGCGGGAAGTTCAGCCAGCGCACCGGCTGCTGGACGGTGCGGACCGCGACCACCTTCGCCCACGGCGTGGTGGAGGTGGCGAAGAAGCCGACGCGGCGCAGTCCGGCACGGCTCACCCAGGTGCCCATGCGCAGCAGCCGCAGCGCGGCCAGGATGATCAGCAGGGCGACGCCGAAGGTGACCAGCGCTCCGCCGACGGCGCCCGCGGCGGCGATGATCACCGCGGCGAGCAGCACGAACGAGGCGAGCAGCAGCGCGAGCGCCGCCGCACCGACCCGGTAGGGCCCCGGACGGTACGGACGGCGCCACTGGTCGTGGTCGTCGAACGGGAGCGCGACGGCGTCGGTGGTGTCGAAGGCACGGTCGGCCGTCAGGAAGGGCAGGGGCACGGCGGTTCCTCACTCACAAGCACGCTCGAAGGGGCGGTGCCCGGTGAGGCTACCTCAGCGGTTGTCGGAGGCTTCGGACTGCTGCTGGCGGGCGGGCGAGTCCGTGCTGTCGAGGGAGGGCATCCCGAGGACCAGGGACCCGACGAGCCCCGCGGCGACGGTCAGCCCGAGCAGCGTGCGCCCGACGACCTGTCCCGGACGGAGCCGCTCCCGGGGCGGGGGAGTGACGTTACTGCGGAACTCGTCGGCCTCCGCCACGAACGCGAACGGTACGGCCTCTGCCCGCCTGAACATGAGTGGCACTCTCCTCGGTGGTCGTCTGTACGCCTCACAGGTACAGACGAGCGAACCGGCGGTTTGGTGCCGTTTTTCACCGAAGCAGCCGAATCTCATCCTTCCGATGGAGCCGCGCCGAGCCGGGCCCGTCCCACGGACGACGGGAAGGTGCTCCTGGCGGCCGACGCCCCCACCGAGCCGTCGGGAGAGCGGCCTCCGCTGCTCGACGGACGCCCCCGCGGAGCTCGCTCGCTGACGCACTCCGGCCCGCGCCCTTCGACGAGAACGGCCGGGCCGCCCCGGAGGGCACAGATGTTCGCTCACTCTCACGAAGTGTCCGTATTGCGACGTTTCGTGAAGTTCATCTAGGCTGATCAAACGGACCCGGCACTGCTTGAACCCCCGAGCAGGCAGTGCCGGGCTCCTCTTCTCACGTCCCCCGAGGGGGCACCCGGCGCTGAGCAGCGAGTAGCGTGTTACCCATGGCTCCGATCTCCACTCCGCAGACCCCCTTCGGGCGGGTCCTCACCGCCATGGTCACGCCCTTCACGGCGGACGGCGCACTCGACCTCGACGGCGCCCAGCGGCTCGCCGCCCACCTCGTGGACGCGGGCAACGACGGCCTGGTCGTCAACGGCACCACCGGCGAGTCCCCCACCACCAGCGACGCGGAGAAATCGGAGCTCGTACGCGCCGTCCTGGAGGCCGTCGGAGACCGCGCCCACGTCGTCGCCGGCATCGGCACCAACGACACCCACCACTCCATCGAGCTGGCCCGCGCCGCCGAGCGCGACGGCGCCCACGGCCTCCTCGCCGTCACGCCGTACTACAACAAGCCCCCGCAGGAGGGCCTGTACCGGCACTTCTCGGCGATCGCCGACTCCACCGGCCTCCCGGTGATGCTCTACGACATCCCCGGCCGCTCCGGCGTCCCGATCGACACCGAGACGATCGTCCGCCTCGCCGAGCACCCCCGGATCGTCGCCAACAAGGACGCCAAGGGCGACCTCGGCCGCGCCAGCTGGGCCATCGCCCGCTCCGGCCTCGCCTGGTACTCCGGCGACGACATGCTCAACCTGCCGCTCCTCTCGGTCGGCGCCGTCGGCTTCGTCTCCGTCGTGGGCCACGTCGTCACCCCCGACCTCCGCGCCCTCCTCGACGCCCACCTGGCAGGCGAGGTCACGAAGGCCACCGAGATCCACCAGAAGCTGCTCCCGGTCTACACCGGCATGTTCCGCACCCAGGGCGTCATGACCACCAAGGCCGCGCTCGCCCTCCAGGGCCTCCCGGCCGGCCCGCTGCGCCTCCCGCTCGTCGGGCTCTCCGACCAGGAGACCGACCAGCTCAAGATCGATCTGGCCGCCGGCGGGGTAGACCTCTGACACCGGACTTCACAACTGAACACCGACAACTGAAGACGGCGACAACTGAACACCGACAACAGCAAGTGCACGATTGTCACGCGCGCCACGTGCCGACCGGTACGTGGCGCGCGTGGTGAGGAGAGACTTTTGAGCCATCCGCATCCCGAACTCGGCGCACCGCCGAAGCTCCCCCAGGGCGGCCTGCGGGTCACCCCGCTCGGCGGCCTGGGCGAGATCGGCCGCAACATGACCGTCTTCGAGTACGACGGCAAGCTGCTGATCGTCGACTGCGGCGTCCTCTTCCCCGAGGAGGAGCAGCCGGGCGTCGACCTGATCCTGCCCGACTTCACCACCATCCAGGACCGCATCGACGATGTCGTCGGCATCGTCCTGACCCACGGCCACGAGGACCACATCGGTGGCGTGCCGTACCTGCTGCGCCTGCGGCAGGACATCCCCCTCATCGGCTCCAAGCTGACCCTCGCCCTGATCGAGGCCAAGCTCCAGGAGCACCGCATCCGGCCGTACACCCTCGAAGTGGCCGAGGGCCACCGCGAGCGCCTGGGTGCCTTCGACTGCGAGTTCATCGCGGTCAACCACTCCATCCCGGACGCCCTGGCGGTCGCCATCCGCACCCCCGCGGGCATGGTCGTCCACACCGGCGACTTCAAGATGGACCAGCTGCCGCTGGACAACCGCCTCACCGACCTGCACGCCTTCGCCCGGCTGAGCGAGGAGGGCATCGACCTCCTCCTCACCGACTCGACGAACGCCGAGGTCCCCGGCTTCACGCCGCACGAGCGGGACATCTCCAACGTCCTGCGGAACGTCTTCGCCAACGCCCAGAAGCGGATCATCGTGGCGAGCTTCGCCAGCCACGTCCACCGCATCCAGCAGATCCTCGACGCCGCCCACGAGTACGGCCGCCGGGTCGCCTTCGTCGGCCGCTCGATGGTCCGGAACATGGGCATCGCCCGCGACCTCGGCTACCTCCGGGTCCCGCCGGGCCTCGTCGTGGACGTGAAGACCCTGGACGACCTGCCGGACGACGAGGTCGTGCTGGTCTGCACGGGTTCCCAGGGCGAACCGATGGCGGCCCTGTCCCGGATGGCCAACCGCGACCACCAGATCCGGATCGTCCCCGGCGACACGGTCATCCTGGCCTCGTCCCTCATCCCGGGCAACGAGAACGCGGTCTACCGCGTGATCAACGGCCTGACCCGCTGGGGCGCCAACGTCGTCCACAAGGGCAACGCCAAGGTCCACGTCTCGGGCCACGCCTCGGCCGGCGAGCTGCTGTACTTCTACAACATCTGCAAGCCGAAGAACCTCATGCCGGTCCACGGCGAATGGCGCCACCTGCGCGCCAACGCCGAGCTCGGCGCGATGACGGGCATCCCGAAGGACCACATCGTCATCGCCGAGGACGGCGTCGTCGTCGACCTGGTCGACGGCCGCGCCCGCATCACCGGCAAGGTCCAGGCGGGGTACGTGTACGTCGACGGTCTCTCGGTCGGCGACGTCACCGAGTCCTCTCTGAAGGACCGCCGGATCCTCGGCGAGGAGGGCATCATCTCGGTCTTCGTGGTGGTCGACTCTTCCACCGGCAAGATCACCGGCGGCCCGCACGTCCACGCGCGCGGCTCCGGCATCGAGGACTCCGCCTTCGACGCGGTGCTCCCGAAGATCGAGCAGGCGCTGAACAAGTCCGCCCAGGACGGCGTCGTCGAGCCCCACCAGCTCCAGCAGCTGATCCGCCGCACCGTCGGCAAGTGGGTCTCCGACACCTACCGCCGCCGTCCGATGATCCTCCCGGTCGTCGTCGAGGTCTGACCTCGAAGGGCCTGACCAGCGCGGTTACGGAGCGGGGCACCTCGATTTGCATCGGGGCGCCCCGCTCCAGTACGTTTACGGCTCCGCCAGAACGGGAAGCCCCGGCGCCGCAGTGCGCCCGGCCGGCCGACCGGGAGGCGGGAAATCCGACTCAGAAGATCTGATAAAGTCGGAAAGCGCCGGAAGGCCCCGAGAGAAAAAGAATCGGGACCGGAAAGCACCGAGGAAATCGGATCGGAAAGATCTGATAGAGTCGGAAACG
>NZ_JBEZUZ010000093.1:0-31908 GCF_040636735.1 Streptomyces sp. NPDC035033
GCGGCCGCCGTCCCGTCCTACGCGCGGTTCGCCGCCCACGCCGGGTCCTGGGCGGCCGCGGACGGACTCCGCGAGCGCCCGCGCCGCCCGGAGGCGGACGTGCGGACGGCGCCGTGGTGGCGGGTGCGGTCGCTGCGGCGCGCGGCGGGCCTGTCCCGGCTGGGGTACGGCCTGGCCGCCCTCGCGGTCTACGGCGGGCTGACGGCCATGGAGGTGATCTGGCCCGAACCGGAGGCCGACGGGGTGTTCTCCACGGGGGTTCCGCTCCTGCTGACGGCCGCCGCGGCCTGGACCCTCTGGGCCTCCTTCCAGGTGTGGAGCCGGGGCGTGCCCGTCGTCCGGCTCCTGGTGCGGGCCGCGCTCGCCCCCGTCCCCGTCGAGCGGCGGTACGCGCTCGTGCCCGCGCCGGTCGGCGAGGGGCCGACGCTGGTGGTCTTCCCCGCGCACGGGGGTCCGGACGACCGGCCCGAGGGGGCCCTGCCGCTGGTGCCGCCGGGCCGGCCGGTGGAGCCGGCCGGGACGGTGGAGCTGCGCGGCTGGCTGGACCGGGACGGCGGGGGCGAGGGGGACCCGGTGGTCGTGGCCTGGTGCGGCGGCCGTCCGCTGTGGCCCGCCGGGCCGTACCGGGAGGCCGGCACGGCGGACGGCGACGCGCTCCTGGCGGAGCTGGCCGGGCTGCTGGAGACCGCCCCCGCCCCCGTGCCCTCGCCCCCGTCCGTGCCCTCGCCTTCGCCCTCGCCCTCGCCGGGGGCCGAAGCTCAGGACTGAGCCGCCCGGGCCGCCTTCCGTTCCCGCCAGCGGTCCATCATCAGGAGCATCTCCTCCTGGAGGAAGGCGAAGAAGTCGGCGGTCTCGGCGGTGCGGGCGCCGGCCGCCGTGGTGGGGCCGAGGGTGGCGGCGCCGTCGCGCAGGACCTTCTCCCAGCGGAGGAGGACCTGGTCGCGGCGGGTGAAGGTCTCGTACCAGATCTCGTTGTGGAGCACGTACCGCTCGCGCCGGGTGCCGGGCTCGCGCTCGCGGGCGACCATGCCGACCTGGGTGAGGTAGCGGATCGCGCCGGAGACGGCGGCCGGGCTGATCTTGAGCTGTTCGGAGAGCTCCGCCGAGGTGAGCGAGGCGGTCTCGGAGGCGAGCAGCGCGGCGAAGACCCGGGAGGCCATCCGCTGCATGCCGGCCTCGGTCATCTCCGCGGCGAACCGTTCCACGAAGCGGGAGACCGCGTCCTCGCCGCCGGTGGTGCCCTCGGGGGTGTCCTCGGTGGTGGTCATGGTCCGACTCTATACCGTACCTTTTTACGCTTCCTTAACTTCACAAATTTGTGAAATGAGCGTACGTTCCGAAGCATGACGAACGCCATCAGCGTCACCGGACTCCACAAGTCCTTCGGCCGCACCCGCGCCCTCGACGGACTCGACCTCACCGTCGCCACCGGCGAGGTCCACGGCTTCCTCGGCCCCAACGGCGCCGGGAAGTCCACCACCATCCGCGTCCTGCTCGGGCTGCTGCGCGCCGACTCCGGCACCGTCCGGCTGCTCGGCGGCGACCCGTGGGCCGACGCCGTCGCCCTCCACCGGCGCCTCGCGTACGTCCCCGGCGACGTCACCCTCTGGCGCAACCTCTCCGGCGGCGAGGTGATCGACCTGTACGGGCGGCTGCGCGGCACCGGCCTCGACCGGGCCCGCCGGGACGGGCTGATCGAGCGCTTCGAACTCGACCCCACCAAGAAGGGCCGCACCTACTCCAAGGGCAACCGGCAGAAGGTCGCCCTGGTCGCCGCCTTCGCCTCCGACGCCGACCTCCTCGTCCTCGACGAACCCACCAGCGGCCTCGACCCGCTGATGGAGGAGGTCTTCCAGGACTGCGTCCGCGAGGCCCGCGACCGGGGCCGCACGGTCCTGCTCTCCAGCCACATCCTCAGCGAGGTCGAGTCCCTCTGCGACCGGGTCTCCATCGTCCGCAAGGGCCGCACGGTGGAGTCGGGTTCGCTCGCCCGGCTGCGCCACCTGACCCGGACGAGCGTGACCGCCGAACTCGCCGCCGCGCCGAACGGCATCGCCGCCCTCCCCGGCGTCCACGACCTGCGCGTCGAGGGACGCAAGGTCCGGCTCCAGGTCGACACCGACAAGCTCGACCCGGTCCTCGCCGCGCTCCTGTCCTCCGGCGTCCGCTCCCTCACCAGCACCCCGCCCACCCTGGAGGAGCTCTTCCTCCGTCACTACGCGGACACCGAGGTGGCGTCATGACCGCCCTCGCCGGCACCGGCACCCTCACCCGGCTCGCGCTCCGCCGCGACCGGCTGACGATCCCCCTCTGGGCCCTGGTCACCGGCGGGCTCGTCGCCTCCGGCCCCGGCTCCCTGGAGGGGCTGTACGGCACGGCCGCCCAGCGCGCCGAACTCGCCGCGTCCATGACCGCCAACAGCTCGATGCGCTCCCTCTACGGGCCGGTCTTCTCCGACTCCCTCGGCGGGCTCACCGCCTGGCGGTTCGGCACCTTCGGCGCGGTCCTCGCGGCCGTCGCCGGCCTGATCGTCGTCGTCCGGCACACCCGCGAGGAGGAGGAGACGGGCCGTCAGGAGCTGCTGTCCGCCGGGGCCGTGGGCCGCCGCGCCCCGCTGACCTCCGCCCTCCTCGCCGCCCTCGTCCTGAACGCCGCCGTCGCCCTGGTCGTCACCGCCGGCCTCGCCGGCCAGGGCGCCTCCGGGGCGCTCGCGCTCGGCCTCGCCCTCGGCGGCACCGGCATGGTCTTCGCGACCGCCGCCGCGCTCGCCGCCCAGCTCACCGAGAGCGCCCGGCTCGCCAAGGGGATCGCCGGCGGCGTCCTCGGCCTCGCCTTCGCGCTGCGCGCGGCGGGGGACGCGGGGGACGCCTCCGGTGACTCCGTGCTCACCTGGCTCTCCCCGATCGGCTGGGCCGGGAACGTCCGCGCCTTCGCCGGCGAACGCTGGTGGGTGCTGACGCTGATCGCCGCCGCCGTCGCCGTCCAGACCGTCCTCGCGTACGGCCTCGCCGCCCGCCGCGACGTCGGCGCCTCCTTCCTCGCCACCCGCCCGGGCCCCGCCGCCGGCCGCCTCGGCACGGCCGGGGCGCTCGCCCTGCGGCTCCAGCGCGGCGCGCTGGCCGGCTGGGGGCTCGGCTTCCTCCTCGGCGGGGTCGTCTTCGGCCGCATGGCCGAGGGCGCGGCGGAGCTCGTCGGCGACAACGAGAAGGCGCGGGAGATCTTCGCGCGCATGGGCGGGCAGACCGCGCTCACCGACGCCTTCCTCGCCACCATGGTCTCCCTCTTCGGGATGCTCGCCGCGCTGTACGCGGTCGGGGCGGTGCTGCGGGCGCACGCCGAGGAGAGCTCGGGCCGCGCCGAGCCGCTGCTCGCCGCCTCCCTGGGCCGGCTGCGCTGGGCCGCCGGGCACCTCGTGCCCGCCTTCGGCGGCGCGGCGCTGATCCTCCTCGCCGCGGGCCTCGGCCTCTCCCTCGGCTTCGGCGGCTCGTACGGCGCCGTCCTCGGCGCGGCCCTCGCCCAGCTCCCCGCCGTCTGGACCCTCGCGGGGGCGGCGGTCCTGCTCTGGGGCGCGGTGCCGCGGGCGGCGGGCGCGGCCTGGGGGGCGGCCGGCCTGTGCCTGGCCCTCGGCTGGATCGGCCCGGCCCTGGACCTCCCCCGGCGGGTCCTGGACCTCTCCCCCTACGCCCACCTCCCCAAGCTCCCCGGCACCGCCGTGTCCTGGTCCCCGCTCCTGCTGCTGACGGCCCTGGCGCTCGTCCTCACCGCCGCCGGTCTGGCGGGCCTGCGCCGCCGCGACCTCCAGGGCTGACGCCGGGTCAGACCTCGACGAGGAGGGACTCGACGCCGCGGATCACGTAACCGGGCCTCCGGACGGGTTCCGCGGCGAGCCGCAGGCCGGGCGCCTGCCGCAGCAGCTCCGCGAGGACGGCGGTGAGTTCGAGGCGGGCCAGCGGGGCGCCCAGACAGTAGTGGACGCCGGCGCCGAAGCTGACGTGGGGGTTGTCGGCGCGGGCGAGGTCGAGGGCGTCGGCGGTGGGGCCGAAGCGTGCCGGGTCGCGGTTGGCGGAGCCGAAGAGGAGCGCGACCTCCGAGCCGCGGGGCAGGACCGTGCCGCCGATCTCGATGTCGTCGAGGACCCAGCGCTCGAACATCTGGAGCGGCGTGTCGTACCGCAGGAGTTCGTCCACGGCCGCGGACAGGCCCGCCGGGTCGATCCCCCGGCTCCACAGCCCGTGCCGCAGCAGCGTCCACATCCCGCCGGTCGTCGTGTTGACGGTCGCCTCGTGGCCCGCGTTGAGCAGCAGCACGCAGGTGGAGACCATCTCCTGCTCGGTCAGCTCCCCGACGCCGATCAGGGCCGAGATCAGGTCGTCGCCCGGGTCGGCCCGCCGCCGGGCGATCAGCTCCCGCAGGTAGCCGGAGAACTCGATCGAGGCGCGGACCGCCCGCCGGGCCGTCTCCTCGGACGGGTTTGGCTCGAACATCCCGCAGATCGCCGCCGACCAGGGCCGCAGCATGGCCCGCTCCTCGTCCTCCTCCGGGACGCCGAGCATCGCGGCGATCACCGCGACCGGCAGGGGCTCGGCGACCGCCGCCTGGAGGTCGCCGCCGCCCGCCGCGACCAGCTCGCCGACCAGGCCGGCCGCCAGCTCCCGTACCGTCGGCGCGAGCCGCTCCACCGTCCGCGGGGTGAACGCCTTCGACACCAGCCGCCGGATCCGGGCGTGGTCGGCGCCCTCCAGGTCGAGCAGCCCGTGGTCATTGAGGGTGTGGAAGGGCTCGTGCGCCGGGTCCGGCGCCTCGCGCCCGAACTCCTCGTGGGTGAAGCGGTGGGTGTACGTACGGCCCAGCCGCCGGTCCCGCAGCAGCGCGGAGACGTCCTCGTGGTGCGGGACCAGCCACTGCCGGGTCGGTCCGTACCAGTGGACCCGGCCGCCCTCCCGCAGCGCGGCGTACGCCGGGTACGGATCGGCGACGAACTCCGGGGACCAGGGGTCGAAGGCGGCGGCGGTGTCCATGGCAGGACGCTACCGCCGCCCGGCCGCTACCGCCCGACCCGCACCAGGCGCGCCTCGTACGCGAAGACCGCCGCCTGCGTCCGGTCGCGCAGGCCCAGCTTCACCAGGATCCGGCTGACGTGCGTCTTGATCGTCGACTCGGCGACGACCAGGTGGTCGGCGATCTCCTGGTTCGACAGGCCCTGCGCGATCAGCACCAGGACCTCCGTCTCGCGCTCGGTCAGCTCCCCGATCTGGGCGACGGCGGGCGCCTTCGGGGCGGTGTCGGCGGACTTCGCGAACTCGGTGATGAGCCGCTTCGTCACGGTCGGCGCGAGCAGCGCCTCCCCGGCGGCGACGACCCGCACGCCCTCGGCGAGCTGCCGGGCGGAGGCGTCCTTGAGCAGGAAGCCGGAGGCGCCGGCGCGCAGCGCCTGGTAGACGTACTCGTCGAGGTCGAAGGTGGTCAGGACGAGGACCTTGGCGTCCGCGTCGGCGGCGACGATCTCCCGGGTGGCCTCGATGCCGTTCAGCTCGGGCATCCGGATGTCCATGAGGACGACGTCCGGGCGGAGAGCGGCCACCTGGGCCACCGCCTCCCGGCCGTTGACGGCCTCGCCGACGACCTCGATGTCCGGCATCGCGCCGAGCAGCACGGAGAAGCCCTCGCGGACCATGGCCTGGTCGTCGACGATCAGCACCCGGATCACCGCTCGCCCCCTTCGCGCTGGACGGGGATCTCCCGCTGGACGGGGACGAAGACGGTGACCTCGTACCCGCCGTCCCCGGTCGGTTCGGCCGTCATCTCCCCGCCGAGCATGCCGACCCGCTCCCGCATGCCGGTGATGCCGTGCCCCGCCCCGGGGGACGGCTTCACGAGGCCGCGCGCGGGCCCGTTGGCGATCCGCAGGCCGAGGCCGCCGAGCACGTACCCGAGCTCCACCTTGGCCGGGGCGCCGGGCGCGTGCCGCAGCACGTTCGACAGGGCCTCCTGGACGATCCGGTACGCGGACAGCTCCACGCCCTGCGGCAGTTCGCGCGCCGCGCCGGTGACCGTCAGGGTCACGTCGAGCCCGGCCTCCCGGACGTTGGCGACGAGGCCGTCGAGGTCGGCGAGGGTCGGCTGCGGGGCGTCGGGCGCCTCGTAGTCCTCGGCCCGGACGACCCCGAGGATGCGGCGCAGCTCGGTGAGGGCGGCGACCGCGTTCTCCCGGATGGTGCGGAATGCCTGCTCCAGCTCCGGCGGCGGGTTCTCCACCCGGTAGGGCGCGGCCTCGGCCTGGATGGCGACCACCGACATGTGGTGGGCGACGACGTCGTGCAGCTCGCGGGCGATGGTCGTCCGCTCCTCCAGCAGGGTCCGCTTGGAGCGCTCGACGGCGGTGACGGTCCGCTGGGCGGTGACCTCGCGGGCCGCCTGGCCGCGGATCTGGACCACGGCGATCACCAGCAGGAAGAGCGCGGAGAAGAAGAGCATCTGGGGGGCGTTGGAGCCGTATCCGCTGCTCATGGCCAGGAAGAAGGAGGTGAAGGTGGCGTACGCGGCGGTGAGCAGCCACATCCACGCGGCGGTCCGGGGTCCGGTCCGCAGGGCGACGACCACCAGGACGAAGAGGTGGGCGGCGAAGGAGTTCGGCGTCCAGGGCCAGCCGTCGTAGCCGCTCAGGTAGGCGACGAAGGGCGTCGAGCCCAGCGAGAGCCAGAAGGCGGGCGCCGGGCGGACCAGGGTGAGGAGCACGGCGGCGGTCGGCACCAGGCAGGAGACGAGGGCGACCGGCCCGACGGCGCCGCCGATGTTGTCGAAGCCGAGGAGGAAGGTCACCAGGGCGAGGAAGCCGATCGCCGCGTGCGGCAGCAGCCCGGCGTGCGGGCGCAGCCGCCGGGGCAGGAAGCGCAGGGCGGGGCTGTCCGGCGCGAGCCGGGGCAGCGGGCGGTAGGAGAGGGCGTCGCCGGAGAGGTCCGCGCGCAGACCGCCGAGCGCGTCCAGCGTCATGCGGAGCTCGGGGCTGCGGCTGCCCGTGTCGGGGGTCTGTGTCGGGTTCACGCCGTCCACCGTACGGAACGCCCCGGGACGCCCGCGTCCCGCTGGATGCGGATCCCGGGGCGTCCCCCTTGAGTACTACGCGGGTCCCGGCGGGTCCCGGAGGGCTCAGAACGCGAGCTGGGCGATCTCCTCCGCGACCACCGCGCACGCGTCGGCCGCCGGGTCGATCAGCGGGAAGTGGCCGACGTCCTCCAGGAGCGTCAGGCCGACCGTCTCGCCCGCCTTCGCCGCCGCCTCCACGAAGGCGTCGGCGACCTCGGCGGGGACGGTGAGGTCCTCGCGGCCCTGGACGAGGGCGGTGGCGATGCCGGTGGGCAGCAGGCGGGCCGGGTCGGTGGCGGCGGCCCGCTCGTCGTACGCCGCCGCGCCGCCGAGCAGCTGGGTGACCGCGCCGCCGCAGACGTCCAGCTCGCGGGCGCGCTCGAAGTGCCCGATGGGGGCGAGGGCGACGACGCCGCGCAGCGCGGGCGGGGCGGGCAGCCGCCAGGGGGAGCCGGCGGGCAGCACGTGCCGGGCGGCGGCCCACAGGGCGAGCTGGCCGCCGGCCGAGTGGCCGGTGAGGACCGTGCGGTGCGGGTCGGCCTGGGGCAGGTGGGCGGCGGCGAGGTCCGGTACGGCGTCGAGGGCGGCGGCCACGTCGTCGAAGGTCTCCGGCCAGCGGCCGGCGACCGGGGCCGCGCCGCCCTGGTGGGGCAGGCCGGGGCCGCGCCGGTACTCGACGCTGGCGACGGCGAAGCCGCGGCGGGCGAGGAAGTCCGCGAAGGGGCTGACGTGCTGCCGGTCGTAGGGGGCCCGCCAGGCGCCGCCGTGCAGGACGACGACGAGCGGGGCGCGCCCGGCGCCGGTCCTGGGCGCGTAGAAGTCGACGACCTGGTCGGGGTGTTCGCCGTACGCGGCGGTGGCGTCGGGAGGGACGGCCGGGTGCGAGAAGGCCGAGGTCTCTTCGGCGGCGTCGCGCGCGGCGGGGTCCGGCATGGGGTGTTCCAACCTTTCGGTGACGGGGCCGATCCGGCCTGACCTGCGGGGACCGTATCAGGGTCCGGGCCCCGCAGATCAGGTGAAGATCCGACCTGACGACCGGTCAGGGCCGGTCGCGCGTCCGTCAGTCGGCCGGCAGGCCGGCCAGCACCTCGGCGAGGATCCGGGCCGCCCTCTCCGCGTCCGCGAAGCCGACGTACAGCGGCGTGAAGCCGAACCGGAGGATGTCCGGGCGGCGCAGGTCGCCGACCACTCCGCGCTTGACCAGTTCCGGCATCACGGCGGGCGCGTCGGCGCAGCGCAGCGCGACCTGGCTGCCGCGCTCGCCGTGCGGCTCCGGGGTGACCGGCGTGACCCGGCCCTCGGGGACGTACGCCCGCACGCACTCCAGGAAGAAGTCCGTGAGGGCGAGGGACTTGGCGCGGACCTCCTCGATCGCGACCCCGTCCCACACGTCGAGCGCCGCCTCCAGGGCCAGCATCGACAGGATGTCCGGGGTGCCGACGCGGCCCCGGACGGCGCCGTCGGCGGCCCGGTAGCCGGGGGTCATGCCGAAGGGGTCGGCGTGCGAGGTCCAGCCCGGCAGCGGCGAGTCGAAGCGGGCCTGGTGGCGCTCGGCGACGTACAGGTACGCGGGCGAACCGGGGCCGCCGTTGAGGTACTTGTACGTGCAGCCGACCGCCAGGTCGACGCCGTGCGCGTCGAGGCCGACGGGCAGGGCGCCGGCGCTGTGGCACAGGTCCCAGACGGCGAGCGCGCCCGCCGCGTGCAGGGCGGCGGTGGTGCCGGGCAGGTCGTGGAGCCGGCCGGTGCGGTAGTCGACGTGGTTGACGAGCGCGAGGGCCGTGCGGTCGCCCGCCGCGCCGGGGATGTCGGCCGGGTCGAGGGGCACGATCCGGTGACCGGTCATCCGGGCGGCGGACTCGGCGATGTACCCGTCCGTGGGAAAGGTCGTCGCGTCCACCAGGATCTCGTCGCGTCCCTCTCCGGCGAGCCGGGCCGCCGCGACGACCGCCTTGAAGACGTTGACGCTGGTCGAGTCGCCGACCACGATCTGTCCGGCGGCGGCGCCGACGAGCGGGGCGATCCGGTCGCCGATCCGCTCGGGGGCGGTCCACCAGCCCGACTCGTCCCAGGAGCGGATCCGCAGCTCGCCCCACTCGCGGCCGATGACGTCGGCCATCCGGGCGGGGACGTGCGCGGGGAGCGCGCCGAGCGAGTTGCCGTCGAGGTAGACGGTCTCCTCGTCGAGGGCGAACTTCGCGCGGTGGCCGGCGAGCGGGTCGGCGGCGTCGAGGCGCTCGGCCTCCTGCGTGAGGTCAGACATGGCTGCGGGCCGTCCAGAGCTCGGGGAAGACGTTCTTCTGGGCGCGCTTCTCCAGCCAGGCCACGCCCGCGGAGCCCCCGGTGCCGGTCTTGGCGCCCATCGCGCGGCGGGTCGCCACCAGGTGGTCGTTGCGCCATCGCCAGATCAGTTCGGCGACGTCGCTGAGGGCCTCGCCGAGGCGGACGAGCTCGCCGTTCTCGTCGGGCGCCGCGTAGAGCGACGCCCACACGGCCTCGACCTCGGCGGAGGGCTCGTACCGCAGCGTCAGGTCGCGGGCGAGGACGGACGGGGGGACGGGCAGGCCGCGCCGGGCGAGGAAGCCGAGGGTCTCGTCGTAGAGGCTCGGCTCGTGCAGCGCCTTCTCCAGCTCGGCGTGGACGCGGGGCGCGCCCCGGTGCGGGACGAGCATGGACGCGGACTTCTCGCCGAGCAGGAACTCCATGCGCCGGTACATCGCCGACTGGAAGCCGGAGCCCTCGCCGAGCGCGCCCCGGTAGGCGTTGAACTGGGCGGGGGTGAGCTGGGAGAGCGGGCGCCAGGAGTGGTTCAGCGCCTCCAGCTCGCGCACCGAGCGCTTGAGCGCGTCGATCGCGACCGGCAGGCGGTCCTCGCGCAGGGCGCGGCTCGCGGTCTCCCATTCGTGGACGATCACCGTGAACCACAGCTCCATGACCTGGGTGGTGACCAGGAAGACCATCTCACCGGGGTCGTCCGAGCGGAGGTGCTGGAGGTGGGTGAGGACGTCCGCCTGGACGTAGTCCTCGTACGGCGTGGTGCCCGCGAAGTCGAGGTTCGGCGCGTCGTCGGCGACCGCACCGGCTCCGGAGGCATCGGGGGAAACCTGGAAGGTCGACATTTCTGTCTCCTCGATACGTACTACCGGGTAGCGGTCCGCTCCACCGCGCACGGCACGTGCCACGGGAGCCCCGGTCCCCTCAGGAGGCGTGCTCCGTCGCACGCCGTCCCAAGCGCATCATGACACGATCGGACCGGTGATGTAGAGCCCCTCTTCGTCATACGGAAAAGCGTTCGAACGGCATCCGTTGAGGCCCTTGATCTGCTGCATCATCGCCGGGGCGGGCTTCCCCGGCCCGCCGCAGCCCATGTGCTGCCGGATCCCGATCTCGTGCCCGACCTCGTGGTTGATGATCAGGTGCCGGTACTCCTCCGGCGGCCCGGCGAAGGTCGGCGAGCCCAGCATCCACCGCTTGAGGTTCACCACGACGCCGTCGGCGGTCTCGCAGTTCAGCTCGCCGTGGGTGTCGAAGCCCTGCCGGGCGCAGAGCGCGTCCGCGGTGTCGGGGGTGGCGATCCGGATCACGAAGTCGGCGTCCGACGCCACCAGCTGGAAGCGGCCCCGGCCGTGCGCGGCCCAGCTGCGCGGATGGGCGAGGATCGCCTCGATCTCCTCGGCGGTCCCGCGGGCCGACAGGTCCACGCCCTCCTCGATCTGCACCCGGTACCGGCGCAGCGTCCCGCTGGTGCCGGTGACCTTGCCGGAGGCGGTCGCGGTGGTGAAGGTGCCGGGACCGGACCGCGGCACCGTCGCGGACGTCCGCTTCGGCGCGGTCGGCTTCGGTTTCGGTTTCGGCTTCGGCTTCGGTTTCGGTTTCGGCTTGACCGTGGCCGTGGCCTTCCGGGTCGGCTCCGGGGCGGCCGCCGTCGGCTCCGGGGCCTGCGGCGCCGCGGAGACCGGGGGGCGTACGGCGGTGTCCCGCTCCCCCTCCCCGGCCTGGAAGTGGGCGAGCGCCACGCCCGCGCCGAGCGAGGCGGCCGTCAGGACCAGGGTCGACAGGACGAGCCTCCCGCGGCGCGTGACACGCGTCCCCCGGCGACGGCTCCTCCCGCTCTGTCGGTTCTGCCGGCGCCGGTCAGGCGCCCCCCGCTTGCCCACGACAGTTCCCCCCTGTTCAGGCCGGTCCGGGGATCGTACCGGCCGGGGCGGACACCGGGGCGGGGCGCCCCGGGGCGCCCCGCGCGGGAACCGGTCAGCCCAGCGTCTCGGCGGCGGTCTCCGAGGAGTCCCGCAGGAAGGTCGTGCAGCGCTCGTACTCGGCCTGCTCGCCGATCTCCCCGGCCGCCCGCGCCAGCGCGTGCAGGGCCCGCAGGAAGCCGCGGTTCGGCTCGTGCTCCCACGGCACCGGGCCGTGGCCCTTCCACCCGTTGCGCCGCAGCGCGTCGAGACCCCGGTGGTAGCCGGTGCGGGCGTAGGCGTACGACTCCACCACGCGGCCCGCCTCGAACGCGTCGTCCGCGAGCTGCGCCCAGGCGAGCGAGGAGGTCGGGTACTTCGCGGCGACGTCGGCGGGCGCGGTGCCCTGCGCGAGGAGCTCACGCGGCTCCGGGTCGTCGGGCAGACGGGTGGGCGCGGGCCCGCCCAGCAGATTCTCATGCGTAACCATCCCCCCAGTCTGCCCCACCGGCGACGGGCCCGGGCCGTGCCTCCCGGACCTTCCGGTCAGGGGGAGGTGCCCGGGTCCAGCGGCGGGGAGGACACCGCGCAGTGGTGCCGGCACCCGGGGTGGCAGGCCGGCCCGGCGGGGGCCCGCATCGTCGTCCAGGCGAGGAGCGCGCCGGCGGCGAGCACCCCCGCGCAGATCGGCATCGCCCGGCCGAAGGTCGCGTCGAACTCCGCCGGCGAGCGGTACGCCTCCGGCCCCATCCCCGTCAGCAGCGGCAGCGCCGCCACCGCGATCAGCCCCGCCGCCCGCGCCGCCGCGTTGTTGATGCCGCTGGCGAGCCCGGCGCGGGAGACGTCCACGGAGGCCAGGACCGTCGCGGTCAGCGGGGCCACCAGGACCGTCATGCCGAGGCCGAGCACCACCAGGGCCGGCAGCACGTCCCGCGCGTACGAGGCGTCCGGGCCGACCCGCAGCATCAGCAGCATCCCGGCGGCGCACAGCAGCGGGCCCGCGGTCAGCGGGATCCGCGGCCCGATCCGCTCCCCCAGCTCGCCCGCCTTCGCGGAGAGCAGCAGCATCAGGACGGTCGTCGGCAGCAGGGCCGTGCCGGCGGCGAGGGCCGAGTAGCCGGAGACCACCTGGAGCTGGAGCGCGGCGAGGAAGAAGAAGCCGCCGAAGGCCGCGTACACGCACAGCGTCACCAGGTTGACCGCCGTGAAGAGCCGGGACCGGAAGACCGACGGCGGCACCATCGCCCGCTCGCCCCGCCGCCGCTCCACCACCGCGAAGGCGGCGCCCGCGGCGACGCCCGCCGCCCCCGCCCACCACACCGCCCCGATCAGCGCGTACGTGACGAGGCCGAGGGCCGCCGCGCCGAGCACCGCGCCCAGCACGTCGAAGCGGCCCCGCGCGGCTTCGTCCCGGGACTCGGGCACGTGCCGCAGCGCGACCGGCACGCAGAGGGCCGCGAGCGGCACGTTCAGCAGGAAGACCCACCGCCAGCCCGGCCCGTCGACCAGCCAGCCGCCGACGAACGGCCCGACCGCCGCCCCCACCCCGCCGAACCCGGACCACAGGCCGACCGCCCGGGCCCGGTCGTCGGGGTGGAAGCTCGCCTGGATCAGCGCGAGCGACCCCGGCGTGAGCAGCGCCCCGCCGACCCCCTGGAGGGCGCGGGCCGCGACGAGCACCCCGGCGTTCGGCGCGAGCCCGCACAGCAGGGAGGCGAGCGCGAACCACACCACGCCGAGGACGAAGACCCGCCGCCGCCCGTACCGGTCGCCGAGCGAGCCGCCGAGCAGGATCAGCCCGGCCAGCGTCAGCATGTACGCGTTGACGGTCCACTGGAGCACGGCGAGGTCGGCGCCGAGGTCCTCGCCGATGTGCGGCAGCGCCACGTTGACGACGGTCGAGTCGAGCAGCGCCATCCCCGAGCCGAGGACGGTCGTGAGGACGATCCACCGCCCGGCCCCGGAAGCCATCCGCACATCGGGTCCAGCCGTACCCACCATGGGTGCATGGTCCCGCGTCCCGGGGGCGCGTGCCTCCTCAGGACCGGTCGGTCCGCAGCCGTCCCGCCGCCCGGACCAGGGCGTCCACGCCCCGTTCGGCCTTGGCCCGGGGGCAGCCCACGTTGAGCCGGACGAAGCCGGGGGTGCCGTAGGTGGCGCCCGGCATGATCGCGACCTTCTCGGCGCGGACCAGCTCCTCCTGGAGCCGGTCCTCCTCGATGCCGAGGGGGCGGAGGTCGATCCAGGCGAGGTAGCCGGCCTGCGGGGGCCGCCAGGCGACGCCCGGCAGGCCCGCGGCGAGCCGCTCCCCGACCAGGGCCATGGTGCCCGCCACGTAGCCGCGCAGCTCGTCCAGCCAGCGGGCGCCGTGCCGGTAGGCGGCGACGTGGGCGGTGAGCGAGAGGACGGCCGGGGAGGCGAGGCCCTCGCCGGTCTCCATCCGCCGCACGAACGCGGCGCGCTCCTCCGGGTCGCCGACGAAGCCGTACGAGCCGGAGAGCGCGGGGAAGTTGAAGGCCTTGGTGCCGGAGGTGACGAGCGCCCAGCGCCGGTCGCCGCCCGCCGCCGCGATCCGGGTCCAGGGGACGTGCCGGTGGCCGTCTGCGGTCAGGTCGGCGTGGATCTCGTCGCTGACGACGGGCACGCCGTGGCGGCGGGCCAGCCGGGCGAACCCGGTCAGCTCCGCCTCCGTCCACACCCGCCCGGTGGGGTTGTGCGGCGAGCAGAGCAGCAGCATCGTGCTGTCCGGCCGGGCCAGCTCCCGCTCCAGGGCGCCGAGGTCGCCGACCGGCACCCCGCGCAGCTCCCGGCCGAGCCCGGTGACGGCCTTGCGGAAGCCGTCGTACGTGGGGGTGTGGGTGACCACGCCGTCCCCGGGCCGCGTCCACATCCGGAGCAGCTGGGAGACCTGGTTGAGCACGGAGGGCGCGTACACCAGCGCCTCGGTGTCGACGTCGGTGGCGTACCGGGTCGCGTACCAGTGGCGTATCGCCTCCCGGAACTCCCCGAGCCGCCAGTCGGTGTAGCCGAAGACGCCGTGGTCCACCCGCGCGCGCAGCGCGTCGAGGACCTCCGGCGGGGAGGCGAAGTCCATGTCGGAGATGGTGAAGGGCAGCAGGTCGGAGACGCCGAAGCGGTCCGCGGTCCCGTCCCACTGGACCGACCAGGTGCCCCGCCGGTCCCTCGCCCCGTCGAAGTCGTACACGCCGCTCTCCTCCCGGTGCGCGAAGGGCCCGGCACCCTCGGCGGGTGCCGGGCCCTCCCGCCACGGCTTACTTCAGCTTCTTGCCGGCCGAGCGCAGCGCCTCGCACGCCTCGGTGACGCGCGCGGCCATGCCCGCCTCGGCGAGCTTGCCCCAGGTGCGCGGGTCGTAGGTGGACTTCTTGCCGACCTCGCCGTCGACCTTCAGGACGCCGTCGTAGTTGCGGAACATGTGGTCCACGACCGGGCGGGTGAAGGCGTACTGGGTGTCGGTGTCGAGGTTCATCTTCACCACGCCGTTGTCGATGGCGGTGGCGATCTCCTCGGCGGTCGAGCCGGAACCGCCGTGGAAGACGAAGTCGAACGGGGAGCTCTTGCCGAACTTCTCGCCGACGCCGGCCTGGAGGTCCTTGAGGAGCTCGGGGCGCAGGACGACGTTGCCCGGCTTGTAGACGCCGTGCACGTTGCCGAAGGAGGCGGCGAGCAGGTAGCGGCCCTTCTCGCCCAGGCCCAGGGCCTCGGCGGTGCGGATCGCGTCGTCGACCGAGGTGTAGAGCTCGTCGTTGATCTCGTGGCTGACGCCGTCCTCCTCGCCGCCGGTCGGGGTGATCTCGACCTCCAGGATGATGTTGGCGGCGGCGGCCTTGGCGAGCAGCTCCTGGCCGATGGCCAGGTTGTCGGCCAGGGTCTCGGCGGAGCCGTCCCACATGTGCGACTGGAAGAGCGGGTTCTCGCCGCGGGCGACGCGCTCGGCGGAGATGTCGAGCAGCGGGCGGACGTAGCCGTCCAGCTTGTCCTTCGGGCAGTGGTCGGTGTGCAGCGCGACGGTGATGTCGTACTTCGCGGCGACGATGTGGGCGAACTCGGCCAGGGCGACGGCGCCCGTGACCATGTCCTTGCTGTACTGGCCGCCCAGGAACTCGGCGCCACCGGTCGAGATCTGGATGATGCCGTCGCTCTGGGCCTCGGCGAAGCCGCGCAGCGCCGCGTGGAGGGTCTGGGACGAGGTCACGTTGATGGCCGGGTAGGCGAACTTGCCAGCCTTCGCCCGGTCGAGCATCTCGGCGTAGACCTCGGGGGTTGCGATGGGCATTCGTCCGCTCCTTGTGATGTGCGGGTGTGGGCGTTGCTGTGTCCCTGACCTAGGGGCGACGTCATCGTCGGTGCCATCTTTCCAGACTCTTGTGCGGGCTCCCACGGGCACGGCACGCCGAAGGGCGGGGTGTTTCACGTGAAACACCCCGCCCTCGGATGAAAGAGCAGGTCAGAACCGTATGGGCCGGTTTCCGGGACCTAAGTCACGACTTCGCGGCGGTTCGTCCGCGCGGCGCCGCGGGGGGTCAGGCGAGACCGAGCTCGTCCAGCGCGTACGCGTAGAGGTACGGGACGCCCGCCGTGCCGCTGATCTTCTCGCCAGCGCCGGTGGCGCGGTCGACGATGGTGGCGACGGCGACGACCTCGGCGCCGGCCGCGCGGGCCGCCTCGACGGCGGTCAGCGGGGAGCCGCCGGTGGTGGAGGTGTCCTCGACGATCAGGACCCGGCGGCCCTTGATGTCCGGGCCCTCGACCTGGCGCTGCATGCCGTGCGCCTTGGCGGCCTTGCGGACGACGAAGGCGTCGAGGCGCTCGCCGCGCGCGGCGGCGGCGTGCAGCATCGAGGTGGCGACGGGGTCGGCGCCCAGGGTGAGGCCGCCGACCGCGTCGAAGTCGAGGTCCGCGACCAGGTCGAGCATGACCCGGCCGACCAGCGGCGACGCCGCCCCGTCCAGCGTGATCCGGCGCAGGTCCACGTAGTAGTCGGCTTCCAGACCCGAGGAGAGGGTCACCTTGCCGTGCACCACGGCCTTGTCCTTGATCTGCTGGAGCAGATCGGCGCGTACGTCAGTCATGCCCCGAGCTTAAAGCCGCTGCCAGGCCCAGACGCTCTCGACCTCCAGGGGGTCGATGGGGGTGACCAGCCGGGGGTGGGTGTTGAGGCCGTTCGGCGGGCCGGTCTGCGGCTCGACGCAGACCGCGTCCGCCGGCTCGTCGTAGATCACGACCCACTCGGCGCGGCTGGTCACCTTCAGCTCCAGCTCGCCCGGCCAGGTGAGGGTGACGTCGACGCCGTCGGGCATGCCGAAGCAGTCGTCCCAGGGGCCGGGGAGGGGGGCGATGCGGTGGCCGGTGGGCAGGTGGTCGTCGCCGCGCTCCTCCTGCCAGCCGGGCGCGAAGCCGATCGCCACGTCCTCGCCGCCCTGCCCGAGGTTCCGCAGGAACCAGGGGTGCCAGCCGGCCTGCGCGGGGAAGGAGTCGTCGTACGCCTCCACCCCGAACCGCAGCGTCAGCCGGTCCTCGGCCAGTTCGAGGACCTGGGTGACCCGGCCCTTGTACGGCCACGGGTCGTCGAGGTCGCAGGTGAGGACGGCCTCGGTCGCGGTGGCCCGGGCCACCGTCCAGGCCCGGTCGCGGACGGTGCCGTGGATGGCGTGCGGGTCCGCGTTGACGGGCAGCAGGTGGGTGGCGGCGCCGTCGCGGAACCGGCCGTACGCGGTCCGGCCGCACCAGGGCACCATCGGGAAGCTGCCGTAGCGCTCGCCCTGCTTGAGGACCTCGGTCCCGGCGATGCGCAGGCTCTCGATCCGGCCGCCACGGGCGGGGTTGATGGTCAGCTCGGCGTCGCCCGCCGTCAGTCGCGTCAGGTTGCTCACGCCCCGACCCTAAGTCCTGGGCCCGGCCGGTCGGTCCGTTTCGACGCGGAGCCTTCCGCGCGGAGCTCCCGGTGCGGAGTCCTCAGCGCCGTCGGCGCAGGGCGCGTCCGACGATGACCGCGGAGGCGAGGGCGAGGACGGCGGCGGGGGCGACCCAGCGGAGGGTGGCGCCGGCGCCGCCGGGCTCGGGGGCCGGCACGGGGGCGTACCGGCCGCGCGGCGGCGCGTGGTCGACCTCCTCGGCGCTCCGGCCGATCATCGTGCGGCGCGCGTGGGCGGCCTCAGCAGGCTGTGCGGCGGGGGGGTCCGGCGGGCCGGCCGGCTCGGGGAACACGTCCTCGCCGAAGAGGTCGGTCCCGTCCAGGGCGTCCTCCTCGCCGGGGCCGCCGGGGACACCGGGGCCGCCGGGGACTCCGGGGCCGCCGGGGACTCCGGGGCCGCCGGGGACTCCGGGGCCGCCGGGGACTCCGGGGCCGCCGAGGGCGGGGCCGTCGCCGGTGCCGAAGGAGGTCTCCCCGCCCGGGGCCTCGCCGGCCGCTCCTCCGGGGTGCTGCGCGGAGGTCTCGGCGGCGAGGGCGGCGACGGCCTCCACGAAGGCGTCCAGGAGGCGGGCGCGGGCGGCGTCCCGGGCCTCCTCGGGTTCCGCGGCGAGCCGGCCGGTGGCGGTGAGGGCGCCGGTGAAGCTGAGTCCGGTGCCTTCGGCCGCCGGGGTGAGGACGACGGTCAGGGAGATCTCGGCGACGCCCTTGCCGCGGGCCTCGGCGCCCTCGCCCTCGTAGGTGATGGCGCCGTCCCGCTCGACGATCCGCAGGCCCCCCCGGTAGGTGATGGTGTGGCCGCCGACCCGGAGCCGGAACCGCCCGACGAGGTCCTCGCCCGCCTCGGCGGCCCCCTCGGAGGCGTCCCGCTGGAGGCCGGGCGCGCAGCGCGCCACCCGGTCCGGGTCGGTGAGGACGGCCCGCAGGGCCGCGGCCGGGACCGGGACGAACACCTCATGCTCCATGGGAACCGAGCCTACTCAGCGGGGCGCCCCGCGTCGCCCGTTCGTCCCGGGACCCGCCTCCGGGTCCCCCGCGCGGTGGCCGCGGCTCAGTGGCCGTACCGGGGGTGGACCAGCGTCGAGGGCGGCAGCCCGTCGATCCGGGTGCGCTCGGCGCGGCGGGCGGCGGCGGGCAGGTCGCGGGGGGCGAGGGAGCGGAGCCGGGGGGCGTCCGGGGCGAGCCCGAGGGCGGGCGGCCGGCTGCCGCGGACGGCGAGCAGGAAGCCCCAGTCGTCGGGCTCCCGGCGGGTGCCGTCGGCGCGGCCGGCCCGGTCGGGTCCGGCGGCGAAGCCGGGGGCGCGGCCGCCGGTGCTGTACGGCCGGGTGGCGTAGCCGGCGGCGCGCAGGGTGGCGTCGGCGGTCCAGTAGGCGCGGGGCCGGTCGAGGGCGGGCCCGGCGTGCACGACGAGCCGGCCGCCGTCGGCGAGGACGCGGGCGGCGAGGCCGTAGAACTCCTGGGCGTACAGCTTGGTGCTGGGGGTGATCCCGGGGTCGGGCAGGTCGGAGATCACCACGTCGTACCGTTCCTGCACGCGACCGGCGGAGCTCCTCAGCCAGTTGAAGGCGTCGGCGTGGACGACCCGCACGCGCGGGTCGCGGAAGGCCTGCCCGTTGAGCGCGGCGAGCGCCGGGTCGGTGCGGGCGAGCCGGACGACGCCGGGGTCGATCTCGACGACGGTGACGGCGCGGACGCCGGCGTAGCGGAGCACCTCGCGGGCGGCGAGGCCGTCGCCGCCGCCGACGACGAGGACGCGCGCGTGCGGCCCGTTCATCGCGGGGTGGACGAGCGCCTCGTGGTAGCGGTGCTCGTCGTCGCCGGCGACCCGCAGCCGGCCGTCGAGGTAGAGGTCGGGCGGGCCCTCGCGGCCGCCGGTGACCACGACCTCCTGGAGGTCGGTGTGGACGGCGACCCGCACCCGCTCCCCGTACACGGCCCGGCGGGCGGCCTCCTCGAAGTCGTCGACGAGGACGGTGGCGGTGGCGAGCACGCCGAGGACGGCGAGGTTGACGCCGACGACGAGGGCGCGGCCACGCGCGGTGAGGTCGCGGCGGAAGAACCACAGCACCAGCGCGGCGCCCGCGACCGCGTTCACCGCGCCCGTGACGAGGGCGCCGGTGAGCTGGCCGAGCCAGGGCAGCAGCAGGAACGGGAAGGCGAGGCCGCCGACGAGCGCGCCCACGTAGTCGGCGGCGAAGAGGTCGGCGACCGTGCCCGCCGCGTCGTCGGGGTCGCCGGCCGGGGCGGGCCGCCCCGCCCGGCCCGGCCGGCCGGTGGAGACGGACCGTTCCGGCACCCGCTGTATGAGCGACATCAGCAGCGGGATCTCCGCGCCGATGAGCACCCCGATGGAGAGCGAGAAGGCCACCAGCACCCCGCGCGACTCGCCGAGCCAGGCGAAGCACGCGTACAGCACCAGCGCCGAGGTGCCGCCGATGAGCGCGAGCGCGCCCTCGACCAGGCCGAAGCCGACGGCGGCACGGCAGCGCAGCCGCTTGGCGAGGAGCGAGCCCAGGCCCATCGCGAAGACCATCACGGAGAGCACGACGGACGCCTGCGTGACCGAGTCGCCGACCAAGTACGAGGCGAGGGCGACGAGTTCGAGTTCGTAGACGAGGCCGCAGGCGGCGCAGACGAAGACGACGGCGAGGACCGGCCACCGCACCGTGTCGCGCGGCCGCGGCGGCGGCCGACGACGCACCCTCGTGGGTGGCAGGGTCACGGTGGGGTCGGTCATGCCGTAACGCTACGTCACGACCCCCTCGCCCCTTGTCACCCACACGAGTGCACCTGGGCCGAATGGGGGCGCGTCAGAGCGCGGCGGGCATACGGGCGCCGATCCTGGTGCGGGTGACCACGAGCTGGCCCTCCTGCGGATAGGCGTGCCAGGTCCGCCAGCGCACCTGGCCCTCGTGGCGCTGCGCCAGCATCGCGGTGAAGGCGTGCGGCGAGCCGGGGAAGGTCCCGGCCAGGCCGTGGGGATGGTCGGCGACCAGCGCGAGCAGCTCCTGCGCCCGGCCCGCGAAGGAGCCCTGCGAGAGCGTCTCGACGCGCGCGGCGAATTCGTACTCCCATTCGCCGACGCGCTTGGAGACGCCGAGCGGCAGCGGGGTGCTGCTGCCCGGCATGCAGGCGACGGTCTCCGAACAGCTGCGGCCCTCCTCCTCCAGAAGGACCTGGTGGGAGGCGCCCAGAAGTCTCAACTGGAGCTTGGCGCCGGAGAGTTCGAGGTCGAGCACGGCGAGCGCGGGCAGCGGCTCGCGGCCCAGCGCCCAGGCCAGGTCGGCCGCGCGCGTGTCGGTGTAGGAGGTCTTCAGGGTGGTGAGCATGGGTCGGCTCCGCAAACACGGTTTGACGGGTGGGCCGGGGGCGCCCCGGAGAGGGTTTCAACGGGAGTGGGGATCGCCGGCTCGGGTCCACACACGGTCCGAGGGCTGTCTCTGTCAGGAGCGAGAGAACCATGGACGCCGGACGACTCGCAGCCTTTTTACCCAACTTGCTGTGGTTTCCATCCCCTTCGGGGACCTTTCAGTTCACTTGTTCAAGCGAAATCGATCGCCGAGCGATCGGCGGGGCCGCCGGAGAACACCAATCCCGCCCCGTCCGGGGCCTATTGACCCGTCACTCCCCGCAGCCGCCGCCGTCACCGCCTTCCGACCGGCCGCCCGCTCCGCCGCCCTTCCGGAAGCCGGCGATCACGCCCCGGCCGCCCGATCCGCCACCGCCCCGCCGGAAACCGGCGATCGCGCCCGGGCGACCGTGACCGCGCGGCCCACCGGGCGCCGGAGGGAGTCGCGCACCGCCCCGGCGCCCCCGCTCCGGCCCCGTCAGTCCCCGCCGCCGCCACCGCCACAGCCGGAGCCGCAGCTCGAACCGCAGGAGCTCGAACCGCCGCAGCCGCTGCCGCCGCCCGACCAACCGCCGCGCCGCCGCCGCTTCTTCCCTCCCGTGGCGCCGGACACGATCATGCCGACCACCACCACGATCACGAACAGCGTGATCAGGAATCCCATCGTCATCGACCCCCGTACGGCGGCACCCTGCCGCCTCCGCACGGGGGATTCCCGCTCCGCGCCGCCGCCAAAGCGCACTTGAGGAAGTCCAGAGCTTCGGCCCAGGATGACCGCATGACGCGACTCAACCGCCGGCTGGCCGAGTTCGGCACCACGATCTTCGCCGAGATGTCCGCGCTCGCCGCCAGGACCGGGGCGATCAACCTCGGTCAGGGCTTCCCCGACACCGACGGCCCCGAGGAGGTGCGCGAGGCCGCGGAACGGGCCGTGCGCGAGGGCCTCGGCAACCAGTACCCGCCCGGCCCCGGCGTCCCCGAGCTGCGCACCGCGATCGCGGACCACCAGCGCGCCCGCTACGGCCTGGAGTACGACCCCGACACCGAGGTCCTGGTCACGGCCGGCGCCACCGAGGCCATCGCGGCGAGCCTGCTGGCCCTGGTCGAGCCCGGCGACGAGGTGATCGCCCTGGAGCCGTACTACGACTCGTACGCCGCCTGCGTCGCGATGGCCGGCGGCACCCGCGTCCCGGTCACCCTCCGCCCCCACGGGGACCCCCGCGGCGGAGCCGCCGACGGACGCTTCGTCCTCGACCTCGACGAGCTGCGGGCCGCCGTCACCCCCCGCACCCGCCTGATCCTCCTCAACACCCCGCACAACCCGACCGGCACCGTCCTCACCCGCGCCGAGCTGACCGCCGTCGCCGAGCTGGCCGTCGAGCGGGACCTCCTCGTCGTCACCGACGAGGTCTACGAGCACCTGGTCTTCGACGGCGCCGAGCACCTGCCGATCGCGACCCTGCCCGGCATGCGCGGGCGGACCGTCACCATCGGCTCGGCCGGCAAGACGTACTCCTTCACCGGCTGGAAGGTCGGCTGGATCACCGCGAGCCCGGAGCTGACCGCCGCCGTCCGCTCGGCGAAGCAGTTCCTCACCTACGTGTCGTCCGGGCCGTTCCAGTACGCGGTCGCCGAGGCCCTGCGCCTGCCCGACGCCTACTACGACGGGCTGCGCGCCGACCTCCAAACCAAGCGGGACCTGCTGAGCGAGGGGCTCGCGCAGGCCGGCTTCGCGGTCCACCGGCCGGCCGGGACGTACTTCGTCACCACCGACATCCGGCCCCTCGGCACCGCCGACGGCTTCGCCTTCTGCCGCTCGCTGCCCGAGCGGGCCGGGGTCGTCGCCATCCCGAACGCCGTCTTCTACGACGACCGGGAGGCCGGCGCGCCCTTCGTCCGGTTCGCCTTCTGCAAGCGGACCGACGTCCTCCAGGAGGCGGTGGACCGGCTCAAGCGGATGGCCTGAGACGCGCCGGAGGCCGGGCCCCCGGGAAAGGGGGCCCGGCCTCCGCGTGCCGGGGGACGGGGCTCAGGCCTCGTCGCCGCCCTCGGTCTTCTCCTCCGGGGAGGCCAGACCGAACTGCTCGACGATCCACTTGTCGAACTCGATGGAGGCACGGACCCAGCTCACCGTGGAGGAGACGAAGTGCTCCAGGGCGACGCCGGTGCCGATCAGCATCTGCGCCTCACCGATGAGACGGAGGGTGGCGGAGCCGTCCTCCTCCTCGTGCAGGTGGGTGTAGACCTTGGGCCACAGGGTGCGGCGGTTCCAGTCGTCGATCGCGTCGAGGATCCTGGCGCGGTCGTCGGCCGAGTGCGGACGGTCGTAGAACGTGCGCACCGAGAACACCTGCTGCTCCGCCTCGCCGCGGAACATGAAGTACGTGCGGAACTCCTCCCACGGCGCCGCGAGGTCGCCCTCGTCGTCGACGACGTACTTCAGCTCCATCTGGTCCAGGAGCTGCTTCACCAGGTCCTGGTCGGGGACGACGGGGCCCGCCGGTCCTGCCTGCGGCTGGGGCTGTCCACCGAAATTCGGAATCGAGGACGGGTCGATGCTCACCGTGTATTTCCCTTCGTACGGATGTCGCCATCCTCCCCCATCCCGGCCGGTCCGTGGCAAGCCCCGCCGGGGCGGATCCGCTGCGGGCTGACATGATCTGCCCCCATGGGGGACACGAGGGAGCCCGTGAGGGACACGCCGGGGAAGCCGTACCGCCGCTGGGTCTGGATCCTGGCGCTCGTGGGGACGGTCTGCGCCGTGCCGCTCGCCTTCCTCGCCTGGGGCGCGTACTCGCTGGGCCAGGCGGGACGGGAGCAGACCGTGGACTGCGGGAAGGCGATGGAGTTCGCCCGGGCCCGGCTGCCGGAGAGCGCCGTGGACGCCCGCTGCACGGGCACGCACTGGCAGGACACGCTCGTCGAGGTGGACTTCCGGATGCCGGCGGCGGAGGCGGGCACCTGGCTGGAATCCGCCTATCCGAAGGGCGAGCCGCCGTACTCCTGCGGGAAGGACCTGTGCCGGAAGGCGTCCTTCGACGAGCAGCTGTACGTCGACGTGGAGGTGGCGTACGAGGACGGCGGCACCGCCCTCGTCCACCTCCGCGCCTTCGACGTGTAGCCCCGTCCTACTGCGCCGCGCCCACGATCAGGCCGTCCTCGAAGCGGTCCACGCGGACGGTGTCGCCGTCCCGGACCTCGCCGGCCAGGATCTCCTTGGCGAGCCGGTCGCCGATGGCCGTCTGGATGAGGCGGCGCAGCGGGCGGGCGCCGTACGCGGGGTCGTTGCCCTCGTCGGCCAGCCACTCCAGGGCCTCCGGGGTGACCTCCAGGGTGAGCCGGCGGTCGGCGAGCCGCTTGGCGAGCCGGTCGATCTGGAGCCGCGCGATCCGGCCCAGCTCGGCCTTGTCGAGCGCCGAGAAGACCACCAGGTCGTCGAGCCGGTTCAGGAACTCGGGCTTGAAGCTGGCCCGGACGACCTCCAGGACCTGCTGCTTCTTCTCCTCGTCGCCGGTCAGCGGCTCGACCAGGAACTGGCTGCCCAGGTTCGAGGTGAGGATGAGGATGGTGTTGCGGAAGTCGACCGTGCGGCCCTGGCCGTCGGTGAGCCGGCCGTCGTCGAGGACCTGGAGCAGGATGTCGAAGACCTCCGGGTGCGCCTTCTCCACCTCGTCGAGCAGCACGACGCTGTACGGGCGGCGGCGGACCGCCTCGGTGAGCTGGCCGCCCTCCTCGTAGCCGACGTAGCCGGGGGGCGCTCCGACCAGGCGGGCCACCGAGTGCTTCTCGCTGTACTCCGACATGTCGATGCGGACCATGGCCCGCTCGTCGTCGAAGAGGAAGTCGGCGAGCGCCTTCGCCAGCTCGGTCTTGCCGACGCCGGTGGGGCCGAGGAAGAGGAAGGAGCCGGTGGGCCGGTCGGGGTCGGCGATCCCGGCGCGGGTGCGGCGCACGGCGTCGGAGACGGCCCGGACGGCCTCGGTCTGGCCGATCAGCCGGCGGCCCAGCTCGTCCTCCATGCGGAGCAGCTTCTGGGTCTCGCCCTCCAGGAGGCGGCCGGCGGGGATGCCGGTCCAGGCGCCGACGACGTCGGCGATGTCGTCCGGTCCCACCTCCTCCTTGACCATGGTGTCCTTCTGGACCTCGCGCTCGGCCTCGGTGGCCTCCGCCAGCTCGCGCTCCAGGGTCGGGATCTCGCCGTAGAGCAGCTTGGAGGCGGTGTCGAAGTCGCCGTCGCGCTGGGCGCGCTCGGCGCGGCCGCGGGTCTCGTCGAGCTTCTCCTTCAGCTCGCCGACGCGGTTGAGGGACTGCTTCTCCTTCTCCCAGCGGGCGGTGAGGCCGCGCAGCTCCTCCTCGCGGTCGGCGAGGTCGCGGCGGAGCTTCTCCAGGCGCTGGACGCTGGCGGGGTCGGTCTCCTTGGCGAGGGCCAGCTCCTCCATGCGGAGCCGGTCGACGGAGCGCTGGAGCTCGTCGATCTCCACCGGGGAGGAGTCGATCTCCATGCGGAGCCGGGAGGCGGCCTCGTCGACGAGGTCGATGGCCTTGTCGGGGAGGAAGCGGGAGGTGATGTACCGGTCGGAGAGGGTCGCGGCGGCCACCAGCGCGGAGTCGTTGATCTGCACCTTGTGGTGGGCCTCGTACCGGCCCTTGAGGCCGCGCAGGATCGCGACGGTGTCCTCGACGGACGGCTCGGCGACCAGGACCTGCTGGAAGCGGCGCTCCAGGGCGGGGTCCTTCTCGATCCGCTCGCGGTACTCGTCGAGGGTGGTGGCGCCGACCATGCGGAGCTCGCCGCGGGCCAGCATGGGCTTGAGCATGTTGCCGGCGTCCATGGCGGAGTCGCCGCCCGCGCCCGCGCCGACGACGGTGTGCAGCTCGTCGATGAAGGTGATGATCTGGCCGTCGCTCTCCTTGATCTCGGAGAGGACGGTCTTCAGCCGCTCCTCGAACTCGCCGCGGTACTTCGCGCCGGCGACCATCGCGCCGAGGTCCAGGGAGACCAGCCGCTTGTTCCGCAGCGACTCGGGGACGTCGCCCTTCACGATCCGCTGGGCGAGGCCCTCGACGACGGCGGTCTTGCCGACGCCGGGCTCGCCGATGAGGACCGGGTTGTTCTTGGTGCGCCGGGAGAGGACCTGGACGACCCGCCGGATCTCGTGGTCGCGGCCGATCACCGGGTCGAGCCGGCCCTCGCGGGCGGCGGCGGTGAAGTCGGTGCCGAACTTCTCCAGGGCCTTGTACGAGCCCTCGGGGTCTGCGGTGGTCACGCGGCGGCCTCCCCGGGCCTTCTCGAAGGCGTCCTGGAGCCGGCGGGCGGTGGCGCCCTGCCGGTCGAGGACCTGGCCGGCCTGGCCGCCCCTGGCGGCGGTGCCGATGAGCAGGTGCTCCGTGGACAGGTACTCGTCGCCGAGCTTCTTCGCGCGCTCGGAGGCGTCCGCGAGGACGGCCAGCAGCTCGCGGTTGGGCTGCGGCGGCGCGACGGTCGCGCCGGTCACGCTCGGCAGGGCGGCGAGCAGCCGCTCGGCCTCCGCGCGGACGGCGGCCTGGTCGGCCTCGACGGCGGCGAGGAGGTCGGTGATGTTCTCGTTGTCCTGACCCTCCAGCAGCGCGAGCAGAAGGTGCGCGGGGGTCAGATCGGCGTGCCCCTGGGACACGGCGCGGCTGCTCGCCGCGTTGAGCGCGTCCCGGCTCCTGTTGGTCAGTTCGGCGTCCACGTGCGGGGTCTCCTCCTGGTCGTTCGTCCTTCTCCACGTACGGTGACTCATATAGCGTACATAAAGTTGAGTCTATTCCGCTCAAGGTGTCGGGGACGGGCCGGACGGAGGTAGTTTCCGGGCATGGCGACTGACCCGAGGAACCCCACGGACTCGTATCTCAGCTTCTGGCGCGAGTACCACATGTGCACGCTGACCACCCCGCGCCCGGACGGCACCCCGCACGTGGTGGCCGTCGGCGTCACGTACGACCCCGAGAACGGGCTGGCGCGGGTCATCACCAACAAGCACAGCCGGAAGGTCGCCAACGTCCTCGCGGCCGGCCCGGACGGGGCGCGGGTCGCGGTCTGCCAGGTCGACAAGGGCCGCTGGGCCACCCTGGAGGGCGTCGCGCGCATCCGCACGGAGGCGGAGGCCGTCGCCGACGCGGTGGCGCGCTACGCGGACCGCTACGGCCGCACGCCCACGCCCAACCCGGACCGGGTCGTCATCGAGATCGCCCTCACCCGGGCGATGGGCCGCGCCTGACCCCGGACGCGGAAAAGCACAACGGCGCCATCGCGTTTCAGGTCCGCGACGGCGCCGTTGTGTGGGGGAAGCACCTGAGCGATCTACAACGACGGGGGCATCGCTCAGGCACTGCGGGGGGTGGCGGTGATGGTCTCGGGCTCGATCAGCCGGTGGTCCCGCTGATCGAGGTTGACGAAGATCATGCCGTACCGGATGGCACAGCGGATCGGCTGCGGGGCGCCGCGCGGACGCCTGAGGCACCGGTAGGCCCGGACGTCCTCGTCCTGTTCCCGCGCGACGACCACAGGTTCTCCGAACAGGGTGATCTTCAGCGAGTCGCCACGGTGGGGGATGGCCGTGACGAGATCGACGAAGTGCCACCCGGACCGGTAGGCCGAAGCCATCTCCCTGCGGAAGACCCGGTCGTCCGGAGGGACGGTCATGCGCCGAGGTCCAGCGGAGCGGAGTCCCACGTGGGCTCCCGCTCGCCGGCCGGAGCGACGTCCCACGTCGGCTCGCCCACACCGAGGGCGAAGTCCCACGTGGGCTCCCGCTCCGCGGCCGGAGCGACGTCCCACGTCGGCTCGCCCGGAGCTGCGACGACGTGCGCGGGCGGAGCGTCCCACGTCGGTTCGCCGTCGAGGGCGAAGACACCGACAGCAGCCGCGGCAGCGAAAGCTATGGCGCCAAGTGCACGAACCATCCTGGTCATGGCCGATCTCCACCTCTTTTGATCACTACCTCCCCCGCGTCCAAAACGATGACTCACACCGATCCCTTCTGCCACCACTGCCAGGCATCATGTTCCTGTAATTCAAGACCCTGAGGGGGGCCCACATGGTGTCAATACGGGAGGGAATGGACACCGACCATCTCCCGGGAGAGCCGTGCGATGCCGGAAAAGCCCGGTACGCCGCCGCTCTGCGCGCGGGTCGGATAGCCCGCGAGGAGCTCGCCGGCGACCCGTGCCTCATCGAACTGGCCCTCGTCCGCACCGATCCCGACGACGTGCGCTGGCTCCGCCCCGTGCCGCCGTCGGTCGCCCTGAACAAGCTGGTCCACCCCATCGAGCAGGAGATCCAGCAGCAGCGGCAGCGGGCCCTGGACCTGGCCGACGCCTTCGAGCCGTTCATGTCGATCAGCACCCCGGACCCCTCCGCCGTCCAGGCCATCACCGTCCTGGAGGGGCTCGATGTCATCAACGACACCCTCGACCGCGTCCTCGACGAGTGCACCGAGGAACTCCTCACCATCCAGCCCGGCAGCGGCCGCAAGCCCGAGGTCGTCCAGGACGGCCTGCGCCGCGTCGAACCCCTGCTGGAACGCGGCATCCGGATGCGCACCCTCTACCAGCACACCGCCCGGCACCACTCCGCCACCATGGGGTACGTCGAGCGGATCGGGCCGTACGGCCTGGAGGTCCGCACCCTGGAGGAGATCGTCGACCGGCTCATCGTCGTCGACCGCAGGGTCGCCTTCGTGCCCGCCCGCACCGACCGGCGCGTCGCCCTGGAACTGCGCCACGAGGGCCTCGTGCGCTATCTCGTGGGCGTCTTCGACCAGTTCTGGCTCTACGGCGTCCCGTGGGAGGAGGAGGTGCCCTACACGCCCTCCGTCGACGGCGTCAGCGGCATCCAGCTCTCCATCGCCAAGCTCCTCGTCGAGGGACACGTCGACGAGGCCATCGCGCGACGGCTCGGGATGAACGTGCGGACCTGCCGGGCGCACATCGCCAAGCTCGCGGCCACGCTGGGCAGCGGGAGCCGGGCCCAGCTCGGCTACCTGATCGCCCGCTCCGGCATCCTCGACCGGGAGGGATGACCGCCGTGCACGCCCACGTGGCGCTCGACGGGGCCGCCGGGACCCTGCGGGTCTCCGGGGCCGGGCTGCCCGTCGTGGAGCTCGTCCGCGCGGCCGGGACGCCCGCCGACGCCCACGTCCCCGTCGGCACCCGGAAGGCCGCCCTGCTGACGCTCACCGTCGACGGCGCGCCCGCCGCGATCCGTCCGGCCCGCGGGCGGCTGCTGCGACGCTCGTACCGGGTGGACGTCCGCGCCGGCGGCGTCCGGTACCGGCTCGTGCCCTGCTCGTACGAGGAGAGCCGGCTCAGCCGGGACGGGCGGCGGATCGGCACCCTGGCCTCCAGCGGCGACGGACGGGTCACCGACACCTGGGAGATCCGGCCGGCCCCGCTGGACCTCGCCGTCGGCACCGCGCTCGCCGCCGCCTTCGGGACCGGCGCCGCGCCCTGGTGGGAGACGCTCGGCGACGTCCTCGGCGAGCTGCTGGGCTGAACGCGGCGGGCCCCGCCACGGTGACGTGGCGGGGCCCGCGCGCGGAGCAGGTCCCGGGCGCTAGTGGTCGCGCTTCGGTGCCGGGCGCCAGACGACCAGGGCGCTCGCCTGCTGGACGTCCTGGTAGGGGACCAGGTCGCGCCGGTAGGAGGCGTGGACCTGGGCCTCGCGCTGCCGCATCGCGGCCGCCGCGCCCTCGACGGCCGCCGAGAGCTCGGCGACGCGGGACTGGAGCGCCGCGACCTGGTTCTCCAGCTCGATGATGCGCTTGATGCCGGCCAGGTTGATGCCCTCGTCCTGCGACAACTGCTGCACCTGGCGGAGCAGTTCGATGTCGCGGGCCGAGTAGCGCCGGCCCCGCCCGGCCGTGCGGTCCGGGGAGACCAGGCCCAGGCGGTCGTACTGGCGCAGGGTCTGCGGGTGCAGTCCCGACAGCTGGGCCGCCACCGAGATGACGTACACCGGCGTCTCGTCGGTCAGTTCGTACGGATTGCGTCGGCGTCCTTCCACCGCGTCACGCTCCCTTCGCCGCCTGGAACAGCTCCGCCCTGGGGTCCGTGGAGGCGGTCGCCTCCCGGTAGGTCTCCAGCGCCTCGCGGGCCTTGTCGTCCAGCTCCTTCGGCACCGCGACCTCCACCGTCACCAGCAGGTCGCCGCGCGTGCCGTCCTTGCGGACCGCTCCCTTGCCGCGGGCGCGCATCGTCCGGCCGTTGGGGGTGCCCGCGGGCAGCTTGAGCGTGACCGCGGGTCCGCCGAGGGTCGGGACCTTGATCTCGCCGCCGAGCGCCGCCTCCGTGAAGGAGACCGGCACCGTGACGGTGAGGTTGTCGTCCTTGCGGCCGAAGACCGGGTGGGCGTCGACGTGCACGACGACGAACAGGTCGCCGTGCGGCCCGCCGCGCTCGCCCGGGGCGCCCTTGCCGCGCAGCCGGATCTTCTGCCCGTCGGAGACGCCCGCCGGGATCCGGACCTGCATGGTGCGCGAGGACTTGGCCCGGCCGGAGCCCTTGCAGACCTCGCAGGGGTGCTCGGCGATCAGACCGCGGCCCTTGCAGTCCACGCACGGGTCGGTGAGCGAGAAGGACCCGCTGCCGCCGCGCGAGACCTGGCCGGTGCCGACGCAGGTCGGGCACACCCGGGGCGTGCCGTTCTTGTCGCCGGTGCCGGAACAGGCCGTGCACGGCTGCTGGCTGGACATCCGCAGCGGCACGGTCGCGCCCTCGATGGCCTCGGTGAAGCTGAGGGTCACCTCGGACTCGATGTCCTGGCCCCGGCGGGGCTGGGTGCGGCCGGCCGCGCCGCCGCCGCGGTTGAACAGTCCGCCGAAGACGTCCCCGAGGCCGCCGCCGCCGAAGCCGCCGGCGCCGCCCTGGGCGCCGCCTCCGAAGAGGTCGCCCAGGTCGAAGTTGAACGAGCCGCCGCCCCCGGGACCGCCGGCGCGGAAGCCGCCGTTCCCGAAGAGCGCGCGGGCCTCGTCGTACTCCTTGCGCTTCTTGGGGTCGCCGAGGACGTCGTTCGCCTCGGAGATCTCCTTGAAGCGCGCCTCGGCGCTCGCGTCACCCTTGTTGGCGTCCGGATGGTTCTCGCGCGCGAGCTTCCGGTACGCCTTCTTGATCTCGGCCTCGGTGGCGTCCTTGGGGACGCCGAGGACCTTGTAGTAGTCCTTCTCGACGAAGTCCTTCGTGTTCATCGACGTCCCTCCTCCCGCGTACGGGTACGGCTCCTACTCGCTGTCCTTCTCGGACGTGTCGGACGTGCCGGAGTCCTCCGGCTCCTCGGCCTTCGCCTGGGCGCCCGGCTGGGGCTCGGCGACGGCCACGCGGGCGGGCCGGATGGTCCGCTCGCCGATCCGGTACCCCGGCTGCAGGATCGCCACGCAGGTCGTCTCGGTGACGTCCGGCGCGTACGAGTGCATGAGGGCCTCGTGGATCGTCGGGTCGAAGGGCTCGCCCTCCTTGCCGAACTGCTGGAGCCCCATCTTGGCGACGACGGTCTCCAGCGACTCGGCGACCGACTTGAAGCCGCCCACGAGCTCGCCGTGGTCCCGGGCCCGGCCGATGTCGTCGAGGACCGGGAGCAGGTCGGACAGGAGGCCCGCGACGGCGATCTCCTTGACCGTGACCCGGTCCCGCTCGACCCGGCGCCGGTAGTTCTGGTACTCGGCCTGGAGCCGCTGGAGGTCGGCGGTGCGCTCGGAGAGCGCGGAGCGGACCTGGTCCAGCTGGGCGGTGAGGCCGGCGTCGGCCTCCTGGGTGCTGTTCGCGTCCCCGGCCGGGGCCGCCGTGTCCTCGGTGGACTCGGCGGCCTCGGCGGCGTCGCCGGAGGGGACGTCGGGCTTCTCCTCGAAGCCCGGGGTCTCCTCGCTCACGCCTGACCGTCCTTCTTGGGCTCGTCGTCGACGATCTCGGCGTCGACCACGTCGTCGTCGGCCTTGGCCTGGCCCGCGTCGCCGCCGGCGGCCTGGGCGGCCTGGGCGTCGGCGTAGAGGGCCTGGCCGAGCTTCTGGGAGACGGCCGCGACCTTCTCGGTGGCGGTGCGGATCTCGGCGTTGTCCTCGCCCTTGAGCTTCTCCTTCAGCTCGGCGACGGCGGCCTCGACCTCGGCCTTGACGTCACCGGGGACCTTGTCCTCGTTGTCCTTGAGGAACTTCTCGGTCTGGTAGACGAGGTTCTCGCCCTGGTTGCGGGCCTCGGCGGCCTCGCGGCGGCGGTGGTCCTCCTCCGCGTACTGCTCGGCCTCCTGGCGCATCCGGTCGACCTCGTCCTTCGGCAGCGAGGAGCCGCCGGTGACGGTCATCTTCTGCTCCTTGCCCGTGCCCAGGTCCTTGGCGGTCACGTGCATGATGCCGTTGGC
>NZ_JBEZUZ010000094.1:0-31433 GCF_040636735.1 Streptomyces sp. NPDC035033
ACACCCGCGATTGCTCCTGTAGTTACTGCAGATCATCGCTGTGCTCTTCCGCTCTGGGGGCGTCGCCGCGGCCCGGGCCGTCGGCCGCGCCCTCCGCCTCCAGGAGCCGGGCCGCGTGCCGGCCGAGCCGGGCCAGGACGTCCGCGGGCAGCCACGGGTCGGCCTCCGGCAGCGTCTCGGCGATCTCGGCCGCCGTCGGCCGGGCGGCCGGGTCCTTGGCGAGGCAGGCCCGGATCAGTCCGGTCAGCGAGGGCGCCACGTCCGTCAGGTCCGGCTCGTCGTGGGCGATCCGGAACATGAGGGCGTGCACGCCGCTGTCGGAGGTGCCGAAGGGGGAGCGGCCGGTCGCCGCGTACGCGAGGACCGAGCCCAGGCCGAAGATGTCGGAGGCCGGGGTCAGCTTCTGGCCGCGGACCTGCTCGGGCGACATGAAGCCGGGGGAGCCGACGACGGCGCCGGTGCTGGTGAGGCCGCCGTCGGTGACGGTGTCGACGGCGCGGGCGATGCCGAAGTCGATGATCCGGGGGCCGTCGACGGTCAGCAGCACGTTGGAGGGCTTGAGGTCGCGGTGGACGAGCCCGGCCCGGTGGATGTGGGCGAGGGCGCGGCCGAGGCCGGCGCCCAGGGCGCGGACGGTGGCGGGCGGCAGCGGCCCGTACTCGTCGCCGACGACGGTCCGCAGCGACGGCCCGGGGACGTACCCGATGGCCACCCACGGGGCGGCGGCGCCGGTGTCGGAGCCGAGGACGGGCGCGGTGCCGGTGCCGCCGACCCGCTCCAGCGCCTCGACCTCGCGGGCGAAGCGGCGCCGGAACTCGTCCTGGGCGGCCAGTTCGGCGTGCACCACCTTCACGGCGACGGTCCGTCCGCCGGCCGAGCGCGCCAGGAACACCCGGCCCATGCCGCCGGCCCCGAGCCGGCCGACGAGACGGAACGGACCGATGCTGACCGGGTCTTCCGCGTTCAATGGCTCCACGTGGCAAGAGGATGCCAGACCGGGCGGAGGGCCCGGGGTCCCCTCCGGTCACGGTCCGGTGTCAGCCCTCCCCGCAGATCCGCAGCCCCTTCGGGGTGGAGCACGGCAGGTGGCCGCGGGCGCGGACGACGTCCTGGCCCTTGCCGCGGGCGAGGTAGGCGAGGAAGGCGGCGGTGAGGGAGTCGCTCGGCGGATCGCCCCAGGTGTAGGCGTACTCGATCTCCCGGTACGGGTACGGGGAGGCGCCCAGCTCCTCCAGGACCGGGCCGCGGCCGTCGAGGGCGACGCCGTGCAGGCCCTTCGCGGCGGAGCCGGCGCCGAGTTCGGCGTAGCCGATCGCGCCGGGGAGGCGGGCGACGGTGGACAGGACCTGGGCGGTGGAGTCGAGTTCGCAGCGGATCGTCCTCGCCTCGGGGTCGTCGAGGCCGACGCAGTCGCGGGAGGAGTTGACGGGCTCGTTGCGGCCGAGGACCCGGCGCTGGAAGACCTCCCGCGTGCCGGAGTCGGCGTCCCGGCTGACCAGGAGGACGGGCAGGTCGGGGAGGTCCGGCGGCAGGCCGGGGCCGGTGAGCTGGTTCCAGCGGGTGACGTCGCCGCGGTAGAGGGAGCGGATCTGCTCCAGGGTGAGGGAGCGGACGGGCACGGCGTCGTGGACGACGACGGTGAAGAGGGAGACGGCCACCATGTGCTCGCGGAGCCGCGGCTCGCCGGCCGGTCCGTGTCCGTCGGAGAGGGCGATGACGGCCGGCGAGCCCTTGCCCGCCCCGCCGGCCCGGCCCGTCTCGGCGAGGTCGCGGACGCCGGAGGTCGAGCCGTCGGCGTCGACGGTGACGGTGACGCCCGGGCAGTCCTTCTCGTACGCCTTCGCCACCTCCCGGACGACCGGCGCGAAGGCGGTGGAGCCGGTGACGGTGAGGCTGCCCCGGACGCAGCCGATGGGGGGCGGGGTCTGCTCCCGGACGATGAGCGCGGCGAGGGCGATCACGCAGGTGGTGAGGGTGACGGTGACGGCGCGGGCGAAGGGGCTGAAGCGTCCGGCGCGGTCGTCGGGGGTGGTGGAGTGGTTGCGCTGGATGTCGCCGCCGACGATCTGCCCCTCCAGCTCGATCCGCCGGTCGGTGATGGGCCCGGCGAGCTGGACGAGCAGCTTGAAGTGCTGGCCCTTGTCGAGGGCGACCCGGGGGACGCGGACGGTGTTGCCCTCCAGGCTCAGCTCGGGCGCGCGCTTCAGGTCGTCGCGGATGGACGGGCAGTTCTGGGGGACGGTGGCGACCACGCCGCCGACGTCCACCGCGGTGGCGCCCTTGCCGAAGACGAGGCGGAGGGCGGGGTCGGCGGGGGTGGGGGTGGAGTAGTCGCCGTGGGTGATGGCGAGGCCGCCGTCGTTCTCGATGCGGAGCAGGACGAGGGTGGCGCCGGGGGCCGCGTTGCCCAGCACCTCGCCGGCGCGGACGGTGGTCACCTCGCCGTCCCGGGCGTCGTCCTCCTTGTGCAGGGGCGTGTTGAGCTGCACGCGGTAGCCGAGCCGCTTGCGCTGCGGCCGGAGGCGGTCCAGCCAGATGGCGACGACCGAGACGAGGACGCCGACCAGGGCGGTCACGACGGCGACCACGTTCTCGGCGGTTATCCACTCCATGGCCGGGACGGTACGGACGGGTGTGCGAAGGCGGGGGCGGGGTAGCGGCCCGACATCCGGAGTTCTCCGTTCGTTCAGCCGGGCCCGGGAAAGGGTCCCGGGCGGGGTTCCGGGCGGGGTCGTCCGGGTGGCCCGGCCGAGGTTGCCCGGTCGGGGGAGCGTGGGTGTAATGGCCACGAGGGGGCCCTTCCGGAGGAGGAACCCCATGCGTGTCGTCGAAGTGACCGCCTACGGCGGACCCGAGGTCCTCAGATCGGCCCGTCGTCCCGAACCGGATCCCGCGGACGCCCCCGGGCGGGTCCGGGTGCGGCTCAGGGCCGCCGGGGTCAACCAGGCGGACCTCAAGATCCGCTCCGGCCGGTACGCCGCCGCGCTCGGCCCGCTGGCCCCGCCCTTCGTGCTCGGCTACGACTTCGCCGGGACGCTGCTGGACCCGGTGCCCGGCCTCGCGGCGGGGACCCGGGTGGCGGGCTTCGTGCCGTGGGTGGAGGAGGGGACCGGTGCGGGGACGTACGCGGAGACGGTCCTGGTGGAGCCGGAGTGGCTGGCCCCGGTCCCGGACGAGGTGGACTTCACGGCGGCGGCCTCGCTGCCGCTCTCCGCGCTGACCGCGGCGCAGGCCCTGGACCTGATGGCGCTGCCGGAGGGCTCGACGCTGCTGGTCACGGGCGCGAGCGGGGTGGTGGGCCGGTTCGCGGTGCAGCTCGCGGCGCGGGCGGGCCACCGGGTGATCGCCCTCGGCGACGCGGGCGACGCGCACGAGCTGCGGGTCCTCGGGGCCGACGGGACGGTGGGGCGCGGGACGCCGGAGGAGGCGACCGCCGGGGTGCTGGCCCTCGCGCCGGACCGGGTGGACGGCGTCTTCGACGCGGCCCTGATCGCCGATCCGCTGCTGCCGGTGGTCAAGGACGGCGGGGTCTTCGTCTCCGCGTCGGGCGAGCGGACGCCGGTGGCCGAGCGGGGCGTCCGGGTGGACGCGGTGGTCGGCCGCCCGGACGCGGCCCGGCTGAAGGAGCTGCTGGAACTGGTCGCCGCGGGCGGCCTCGCGACCCGGGTGGCGGACGTGCTGCCGCTGGAGGAGGCGGGGGAGGCGCACCGGCGGGTGGAGGCCGGGCACCGGCCGGGCCGGATCGTCCTGATGATCTGACGGACCCTCACCTCGGCGGAAGACCCCCCCCGCACTCACCTGACGCCCCCTCACTTCCCTTTCCGCCGCCCCTCCGTGCGCACCGCACGGAGGGGCGGTTGGCGTGCGTGGCCACAACCCGCCACTTCTGGTCTAGACCTTGACAGGTACAGACCATTCCCGCTTCGCTGGCCTTCCCCCACCGGAAGGACGACAGCGCATGCGACGTCTTCTCGCCCTCCTCGCCGCCCTGTGCACGGCGTTCGGGCTCGCGGTCCTGCTCCCCGCCACCGCCGGCGCGGCCCCCGCCTGCGTCACCGCCTGGAGCTCGTCCCAGGTCTACACCGGCGGCATGACCGCCTCGTACAACGGCCGCAACTGGTACGCGAAGTGGTGGACGCAGAACGAGCGCCCCGGCAGCAGCGACGTCTGGCGCGACGAGGGCGCCTGCGGCACGGACGGCGGGGGCGGCACCCCCGATCCCTCCGGATTCGTGGTCACCGAGGCCCAGTTCAACCAGATGTTCCCGAACCGGAACCCCTTCTACACGTACGCCGGCCTGGTCGCCGCCACCAAGAAGTACCCCGCCTTCGCCGGCACCGGCAGCGACACCGTGAAGAAGCAGGAGGCCGCGGCCTTCCTCGCCAACGTGAGCCACGAGACCGGCGGCCTCGTCCACATCGTCGAGCAGAACACCGCCAACTACCCGCACTACTGCGACGCGAAGCAGCCCTACGGCTGCCCCGCCGGCCAGGCCGCCTACTACGGCCGCGGCCCGATCCAGCTCTCCTGGAACTTCAACTACAAGGCCGCCGGCGACGCCCTCGGCCTCGACCTGCTGAACAACCCCTGGCGGGTCGAGCGCGAGCCGGACGTCGCCATGATGACCGGCCTCTGGTACTGGAACACCCAGAACGGCCCCGGCACCATGACCGCCCACAACGCCATGGTCAACGGCGCCGGCTTCGGCCAGACCATCTGGGCCATCAACGGCGCCCTGGAGTGCAACGGCGGCAACCCCGCCCAGGTCCAGAGCCGCGTCACCAAGTACCAGCAGTTCACCCAGATCCTCGGCGTCCCGACGGGCCCGAACCTGTACTGCTAGCGGCACCGGCGCCCTACCCGCTCGTCCTGACCACCCAGGTCAGGGCGAGCGCGGGCGCGAACGCCCCGACGAAGGCCGGCAGCCGGGCGAACCCCGCCACCGGGAACTCCAGCGCCACCGGCAGCAGCAGCACCACCCCCGCCAGCAGGATCCCGAGGGCCGGCAGGTGCACCACCGGCCGGAAGCGCCGCGCCCGCCGCACGTCGGACGCCTCGATGTACGACTTCAGCATGCAGCCGGCGATGATCGCCCACGGCCACACGAAGAACACGGCCAGCCAGGTCACGGTCGCCCCGTCCTGGCCGACCCGGTCGTCCTCGCTCACCGGCCCGTCCGGCGCCCCCGGCGCGAAGTACACCTCCAGCTCCGTGCCCGGCACGGGCGGCTCCGGCGCCGTGGAGTACCCCTCCACGGTGACCTCGCGGGCCCCGTCCCGGAACGGCACCCGCACCACGACGTCGGTCAGGTAGTACGGGTCGTTGTCCTCGCCCTTCGGCACGTACTCCGGCTTCCCCGCCAGCCGCACCACCGGCACCCGGTGCTCCCCGTACCCCGCCGCCTCCATCCGCTCCTCCCACTGCCCCCGCGCGCCGCTCGGCGTGAAGAGCAGGAGGAACGCGGTCACGGTGGACACCGGGACCCCGAAGGCGAAGAGGTACGGCAGCACCTTGCTGTCCGGCCGGCTCTTGCGCGGCGGCGCGTCGAGGTGCCCCTTCCCCCGCAGCCGGTACGAGGCCGCCACCCAGCCCGCGGCGCACAGCGCCGACACCCCCGCGAGCACCACCTCCGGCACCAGCGGCGGATACGCGGACACCTTCGCCAGCGCGCATCCCACCGCCGCGACCGCGGCCCCGACCATCCCCCACCCGAAGCCCCTGGTGGCGGCAGTGCCCCCCGACGTGTACATGGCGCGCAGCTTAGGCGGTACGGGCGGCCGGGGCGGCCGGAAGCCACCCCCGCCGGTTCAGCCGTTCAGTTCGGCGAAGGCGGCCGGATCGGAGTGGTGGAAGAGCCGGTACCAGGCGTCCCGCTTCCCCTCGTACGCGCCGAGCCGGCCGAAGATCTCCCGGGCGAAGGCGACCGGCTCGGTCGGCCCGGCGGTGATCAGGTCCCCGTCGGTGACCGCGTCGGCCTCCACGTACCGCTCCCCGCCCGCGTACCCCGTGGCGGCGAGGTAGAAGGGCGCGGCGCTGGTGTGCGCCCGGTCGTCGAGCAGGCCCTCCCGGGCGAGCCCGGCGGTGGCGCCGCAGATGGCGGCGACCGGCACCCCGGCGCCGAGGAAGGCGCGGGCGGCGGCGGTGAAGGGGGCGAGCTCGTCGCCCTCGTCGTACTTCTCGGCCCCCGGGAGGATCAGCAGCGCGCTGTCCTCGGGGCGCAGGTCGGCCAGGGCGAGGTCGGGGACGATCCGGATCCCGGCGATCGTGGTGACGGGCTTCCCGGCCTCGGGGCCGACGGTCCGCACGGTGAAGCCGTCCCGGGCGAGCCACGCGGTGGCGTGCCCCGTCTCCCAGTCGGCGAGGGTGTCGTACACGGCGAGGTGAACGGTCCTGGAGGTCATGACGGCAGGCTGTCGCGGCCGACCGCGCGCTGTCCACCGGAATCCCGCGCACCGCCGCCACGGGACCGCGCATCGCCGCGAGGGAACCGCGCACCGCCGCGACGGAAGCCGCGCGCAAGCCGCGACGGAATCCGCAGCCGCCGTCCCGCAGAGCACAGTGTCGCGTCCGGCGCGTTCTCGGTGGACAAGATGGTGATGGCCGCCCCACCTGCGGTTCCTTACCCTTCGGTGCATGACCCCTCATGTCGAGCCCGACCCCCAGGCCGGCGCCGCCGTCAAGGCGGCGGACCGTGCGCACGTCTTCCACTCCTGGTCCGCCCAGGGCCTGATCGACCCGCTCGCCGTGGCCGGCGCGGAGGGTTCGTACTTCTGGGACTACGACGGCAACCGCTACCTCGACTTCACCAGCGGCCTCGTCTACACCAACATCGGCTACCAGCACCCCAAGGTGGTCGCCGCCATCCAGGAGCAGGCCGGGAAGCTCGCGACCTTCGCGCCCGCCTTCGCCGTCGACGTCCGCTCCGAGGCCGCACGCCTCATCGCCGAGCGGACCCCCGGCGACCTGAACAAGATCTTCTTCACCAACGGCGGCGCCGAGGCCGTCGAGAACGCCGTCCGGATGGCCCGGCTGCACACCGGCCGCCACAAGGTGCTCTCCGCCTTCCGCTCGTACCACGGCGCCACCTCCACCGCGATCAACCTCACCGGCGACCCCCGCCGCTGGGCCTCCGACACCGGCTCGGCCGGCGTCGTGCGCTTCTGGGCGCCCTTCCTCTACCGCTCGCCGTTCTACGCCGAGACCGAGCGGCAGGAGTGCGAGCGGGCCCTCGCGCACCTGGAGGACACCATCGCCTTCGAGGGTCCCGGCACCATCGCCGCGATCATCCTGGAGACCGTCCCCGGCACCGCCGGCATCATGGTCCCGCCGCCCGGCTACCTCGCCGGCGTCCGCGAGATCTGCGACAAGTACGGCATCGTCTTCGTCCTCGACGAGGTCATGGCCGGCTTCGGCCGCACCGGGAAGTGGTTCGCCGCCGAGCACTTCGACGTCGTCCCCGACCTGATGACCTTCGCCAAGGGCGTCAACAGCGGTTACGTGCCGCTCGGCGGCGTCGCCATCAGCGAGGAGATCGCCGCCACCTTCGAGACCCGCCCCTACCCCGGCGGCCTCACCTACTCCGGCCACCCGCTGGCCTGCGCCGCCGCCGTCGCCACCATCCAGGTGATGGAGGACGAGAAGGTCGTCGAGAACGCCGCCCGCGTCGGCGAGACCGTCCTCGGCCCCGGCCTGCGCGCCCTCGCCGAGCGCCACCCGTCCGTCGGCGAGGTCCGCGGCATGGGCGTCTTCTGGGCCCTCGACCTGGTCAGGAACAAGGAGACCCGCGAGCCGCTCGTCCCGTACAACGCCTCCGGCGAGGCCAACGCCCCGATGGCCGCCTTCGCCGCCGCCGCGAAGAAGAGCGGCCTGTGGCCCTTCGTCAACATGAACCGCACCCACGCGGTCCCCGCCTGCAACGTCACCGACGCCGAGATCGAGGAGGGCCTGGCCGCCCTCGACGCGGCCCTCACCGTCGCCGACCAGCACACCGTCTGACGTCACCCCGTGTGACGAGGACCGCGCGGGGGCCCCTCCCGGGGGACCGGGTCTGGACTACAGTCTTCCGGAACCTCACGGAGGGGGCCCCGCCCGCATGCCCGGCACGTCCGCGAACAGCGCCGTCACCCGCAGCACCCTCAGCCGGCAGATCGCGGACGCGCTCCGTGACGAAGTCCTCGCGGGGCGTCTCCGGCCCGGCCAGGAGTTCACCGTCAAGCAGATCGCCGAGCAGTACGGCGTCTCCGCCACCCCCGTCCGCGAGGCCCTCGTCGACCTCTGCGCGCAGGGCCTGCTCGACTCCGACCAGCACCGCGGCTTCCGCGTCCACCGCTTCTCGGTGGCCGACTTCCGGGAGATGGTCGAGGCCCGGGCGCTCGTCGCCGACGGCATCCTCCGGGGCCACGCCGCCCGGGACCGGGCCGCGCGCCCCGAGCCCGACCCCGGCATCGGGGTCGTCCTGGTGTCGATACGCCGCCGGGGCGAGGCCGCCGTCCGCGCCGCCCGCGCCGGCGACCTGGACGTCCTCATCGGCTACGACATCCGCTACTGGCACGAGCTGGGCCGGCTCGTCGCCCGCAACGGGCACATCGCCGGCTTCCTGCACCGCCTCCGCGTCCAGTCCTGGGCCTTCTCCGTCCCCCACCTGCGGGCCGAGCACACCCTCCAGGGCCTGCTCTGGGCCGGCCACGTCGACCTGATCGACGCCGTCACCCGCGGCGACGCGGAAGCCGCCGCCGACATCGTCCGGACCCACGACGCGCACGCCCTGGCGTGGGCCGACCGCCTGGAGGCCCGTACCCGTCCCACGGGTTGAGGCCCGGCTTCCCGGGGCAGTTCCTCCACGGGTGGGCGTCGTCGGCCCCGCCGACTACCCTGGCCCTCCCCGGAACTGACGGAGAGCGAGCCTCCCTTGGCCTGTGACCTGTGGCTGGTCCCCCTCGTCGACGTGCTGTGCCACAGCCCCGACAACCCCTTCGCCGAAGACCTGGCCGACTACGACGCCGTGCTCAGCGCCTCGGGCCTGCCGACCGTGCCCGTGTACGCCTACATGCCGGGGCTCTCCGGCGACGTCGCCCCGGTCGCCGGCTTCGACTACGAGGCCCTGCACTTCCTGCGCCGCGCCTACCTGCTGGCGATCTGCGGGCTGCCGGTCGAGCCGGTCGGCGAGCTCGGCGGGGACTACGAACAGCTCCTGGAGATGTTCGAGACCACCGCCCAGCAGTCCCACCTGGTCTGGCACTACGACCACGCGGGCGCCTACGTGCCGGTGGACTTCCCCGTCCCGCTCTCCAGCGACCGGCTCCTGGAGGGCGGCGGCCCGCTCGGCTCCTCGTACGGGCTGCTGCGGGAGCTGGAGTTCGTCGCCCCGGCCCTCGGCATCGACCCGGCGAACCCGCCGGCCGCCCCGGCCCCGCCCGCCCGGCCCACCGGCCTGGAGGAGCCCGCCGCCCCGCTCCCGCACGACGACGGCCCCTTCGCCCGCGAGCGGCACGTCTGGCTGGGGCTGCACGCGGCGGCGACCCGCAGCCTCGCCCAGGGCTCGATGATCATCCTCAGCTGACCTTCCGGGGCCGGCCGGGCCCCGGGGACCCTCAGCGGGTCTCCGGGGGCCGCTGGCGCGGCATGTTCGGCCGGGTGCCCGGCGGCAGCGGGAAGCGGCCGGACGGGTGCGCCGTCTCCGGCCGGGCCGGGACGACCCCGACCGACTGGAGCGCCAGCGGCGCCGGACCCGAGCGGAACTCGACCATCCAGTCCGCGGTCTCCGCCCGCACGAGCTCCGTGACGTCCTCCGAGAAGCGGCGCAGCACCCCGAGGCACCGCTCGGCGGCCTCGCTGGCGGTCCCCTCCGTCGGCCCGAGGACCTCCCGCACGCTCTCCGAGGCCCAGTCGAACTGGAGCGCCTGGAGGCGGCGCTGCACGGCCTGGGCGGTCGCCACGTCCCTTATCCAGCCGGACGTCAGCCCGAAGTACCGGTCGCAGGCCAGGCAGGCCGCGCCGAGCAGCAGCGAGAGGTAGCCCCAGCCGGCCGTGCCCTCGGCGACCCCGGTCAGGTCGAGCAGCGGCAGCGCGGCCCCGGCGATCACGCCGAGCGCGGTGCCGACCCGCAGCACCCGGGCGGCGCGGCGCTTCCAGACCCGGTCCGAGAGGTACCACTCGGCGGTCCGCAGGGCGTTCGACTCCACCCACCGGTAGAGCTCGTCGAGGCGCTCGGCGGGCTCGCCCCAGTCGCCCAGGGGGAAGGGCTTCCCCGTCAGATCTCTGTGGACGGCTTCCCCGGGCTGCCCCGGCGGCTGCATCTCCGGCTGGTGGCTCACCGGGGGACTCCTCTGCTCAGCCCAGCGTTCGTGTCGCTCGTGTCCTTCTGTGACGTGCGGTGCACGTGGTGCCTGCCCTTCCTACCGCCGAATGGTGGGCGGTGGGCCCGGAATCCCGGGATTTCCGCCCGCAAGAGGGTGTTGATCAGGTAGAGGAGCCCGCAGTTTCTCACTCGAAAGAGTCGTCGCGGCAGGGCGGTCCGTGACCACGTAGGCTCGGAACACCCGAACCAAGACGGGACCGACCGACCTTCAACCACGAGGAGTGACCGTGATCCCCGGTGGCGGCCAGCCCAACATGCAGCAGATCTTCCAGCAGGCGCAGAAGATGCAGCAGGACATCGCCCGCGCTCAGCAGGAGCTCGCGGCGACCGAGGTCGAGGGCCAGGCGGGCGGTGGCCTGGTGAAGGCCACGGTGACCGGCGCCGGCGAGCTGCGCGGCCTGGTCATCGACCCGAAGGCGGTCGACCCGGAGGACACCGAGACCCTGGCGGACCTGGTCGTCGCCGCCGTCAAGGCCGCGAACGACAACGCGCAGCAGCTCCAGCAGGCCAAGCTGGGCCCGTTGACGCAGGGCCTCGGCGGGATGCCGGGCCTGGGCTTCTAACGGGTACTTCCAGCCACTACCGTAAGAAGACAAGAGCACTCCCCGGAAGGGCGTTCCGTTGTACGAAGGCGTGGTCCAGGACCTGATCGACGAGCTGGGCAGGCTGCCCGGCGTCGGTCCCAAGAGCGCGCAGCGGATCGCCTTCCACGTCCTGCAGGCCGAGCCGACGGACGTGCGCAGGCTCGCCCACGCGCTCCTGGAGGTCAAGGAGAAGGTCCGGTTCTGCGCGGTCTGCGGGAACGTGGCGCAGCAGGAGCAGTGCAACATCTGCCGCGATCCGCGCCGGGACCTGTCCGTGATCTGCGTGGTCGAGGAGCCGAAGGACGTCGTCGCGATCGAGCGGACCCGCGAGTTCCGGGGGCGGTACCACGTCCTCGGCGGCGCGATCAGCCCGATCGAGGGCGTCGGCCCGGACGACCTGCGGATCCGGGAGCTGCTCGCCCGCCTCGCGGACGGGGAGGTCACCGAGCTGATCCTGGCGACCGACCCCAACCTGGAGGGCGAGGCCACCGCCACGTACCTGGCCCGGATGATCAAGCCGATGGGGCTGAAGGTCACCCGGCTCGCCAGCGGTCTGCCGGTCGGCGGCGACCTGGAGTACGCCGACGAGGTGACGCTCGGCCGTGCCTTCGAGGGGCGGAGGCTGCTAGATGTATGACGACCGGGCGCGGGAGGACCGGGCCGGTGCCGGTGAGCTCTCAGAAAGGCTCCTCGATGTCTGACCCCACGCTGCACTCCCTCACGCAGAACCCCGACGACTTCGCGGTCCAGATCGCCGACTCCGTGGAGAGCTTCATCGTCGCCGTGACCGAGGTCGCCAAGGGCGACGAGCCGGACAGCGCGGTGCCCTTCCTGCTCCTGGAGATCTCCCAGCTGCTGCTCGCGGGCGGCCGGCTGGGCGCGCACGAGGACATCCTCCCGGACGAGCGGTACGAGCCGGACACGGGCCCGGAGCCGGACGTGGACGAGCTGCGGGAGCGGTTCGCGGCGATGCTGGAGCCGGTGGACGTCTTCTCCGAGGTCTTCGACCCGTACGAGCCCCGCAAGGCGCCGGTCCCGGCCCGCATCTCGGACAGCCTCGCGGACATCGTCGCCGACCTGCGGCACGGCCTCGCCCACTACCGCGCGGGCCGCACCTCCGAGGCCCTGTGGTGGTGGCAGTTCTCGTACTTCTCCAACTGGGGCCCGACCGCCTCGGCCACCCTCCGCGCCCTCCAGTCGCTGGTCTCCCACGTCCGGCTGAACCAGCCGCTGGCCGCCCTGGACGGCCTCGACACCGATGAGGACCTGACCGAGGACGACCTCGCCGAGGAGGCGGGCCGGGTGATGGTCCGGGAGATCGCGGGGCCGCTGGGGCTCAAGGGCCTCCAGGACCCGGTCCGGGCCGTCCCGCCGCCCGGGAAGTGATCATTCTCTGAGCGGCGCGTCTCAGGATGCGATATCGGGTCGGCGTTTTTCGGTCCCTCGTTAGACTGAGCCGACCGCAGCACGGGCTGCGGCACCGACCGAGCGAGGAGCGCACGTGGGCCTTGTCGTGCAGAAGTACGGAGGCTCCTCCGTTGCCGATGCCGAGGGCATCAAGCGCGTCGCCAAGCGGATCGTGGAAGCCAAGAAGAACGGCCACCAGGTGGTCGTCGTGGTCTCCGCGATGGGCGACACGACGGACGAGCTGATCGATCTCGCCGAGCAGGTTTCTCCCATGCCTGCCGGACGCGAGTTCGACATGCTGCTGACCGCCGGAGAGCGGATCTCCATGGCCCTGCTGGCGATGGCGATCAAAAACCTGGGCCACGAGGCCCAGTCGTTCACCGGCAGCCAGGCGGGTGTCATCACCGACTCGGTCCACAACAAAGCGCGCATCATCGATGTCACGCCGGGCCGCATCCGCACCGCCCTCGACGAGGGCAACATCGCCATCGTCGCCGGCTTCCAGGGCGTGTCCCAGGACAAGAAGGACATCACCACCCTCGGTCGCGGCGGCTCCGACACCACGGCCGTGGCGCTCGCCGCCGCGCTCGACGCCGAGGTCTGCGAGATCTACACCGACGTCGACGGCGTCTTCACCGCCGACCCGCGCGTGGTGAAGAAGGCGAAGAAGATCGACTGGATCTCCTTCGAGGACATGCTGGAGCTCGCCGCCTCCGGCTCCAAGGTGCTGCTGCACCGCTGCGTGGAGTACGCGCGCCGCTACAACATCCCGATCCACGTCCGCTCGTCCTTCTCCGGACTCCAGGGCACGTGGGTCAGCAACGAACCGACAGGGGACAAGGTGGAGCAGGCCATCATCTCCGGTGTCGCCCACGACACCTCCGAGGCGAAGATCACCGTCGTCGGCGTGCCGGACAAGCCGGGCGAGGCCGCGGCCATCTTCCGGGCCGTCGCGGACGCCGAGATCAACATCGACATGATCGTGCAGAACGTGTCGGCGGCCTCCACCGGCCTCACCGACATCTCCTTCACCCTCCCCAAGGCCGAGGGCCGCAAGGCCATCGACGCCCTGGAGCGGGCGAAGGGCGCGATCGGCTTCGACTCGCTCCGCTACGACGACCAGATCGGCAAGATCTCCCTCGTCGGCGCCGGCATGAAGACCAACCCGGGCGTCACCGCGGACTTCTTCCGCGCCCTGTCCGACGCGGGCGTCAACATCGAGCTCATCTCGACCTCCGAGATCCGCATCTCGGTCGTCACCCGCGCCGACGACGTCAACGAGGCCGTCCGCGCCGTCCACACCGCCTTCGGTCTGGACAGCGACTCGGACGAGGCCGTCGTCTACGGGGGCACCGGGCGCTGACCCGGCCGGGGCCGCCGCCCCGCCCCCACCCCGCTCCACCCGCCGCGCCCGGCCGCTCCCCAGCGGCCGGGCGCGGTCGTCGTATCCGATTGTGGTGGCTTCGTAGGGTCTGTGAACATCCTGTGAGCAATTCGGCCCCGGAACCCCCTTGAACTGCGGTGATGCGGTGTCGGACGATGCTCTTCCCCCGTGCTGCAACGGAGAGTTGGGCGGGGCGCGTCTCCACGTTCACCCGCGAACGTGACGTGGGGCACGCGAGGGAACGGGGCATCGGGGGAGAACGGGTACGCATGAGGACGAACGGATCACCGCGCAGAACGGCGGTGCGCGCGTACAACCATTCCGGGGGAACACGAGTCCAACAGGCGTGGCAGACGTACTCGACATCCCTGTGCTCTCCCCGCTCCGCGGGGCGCGCACGGCCGTGCTCCCCCTGCGGGCGACCGGCACCGCACCCGGACGCGGGGCCGCGGTCCGCCCGCTCGGACGTCCGCGCACCCTCGACGGCCCGCCGGTGACCACCGCCGTGCCCACCGAGTCCCGCGCGAGCGGAGTCAGCGGCATCCCCACGCCGCGCGCCAGTGCCGAGGGCGCCGTCGCCGGCGCCGGCACCACCGTCGACCACCTCACCGAGACCTACCGCGCCCACTACCGGTCGCTCCTCGGTCTCGCCGCCCTCCTCCTCGACGACACCGCCTCCTGCGAGGACGTCGTCCAGGAGGCCTTCATCCGGGTCCACTCGGCCCGCCGGCGCGTCCGCGACCCCGAGAAGACCCTCGCCTACCTGCGCCAGACCGTGGTCAACCTCTCCCGGTCCGCGCTGCGCCGCCGCATCCTCGGCCTCAAGCTGCTCTCCAAGCCGATGCCCGACATGGCGAGCGCCGAGGAGGGGGCGTACGACCAGCTGGAGCGCGACGCCCTCATCAAGGCGATGAAGGGGCTCCAGCGCCGCCAGCGCGAGGTCCTCGTCCTGCGCTACTTCGCCGACATGACGGAGGCCCAGGTCGCCGAGACCCTCGGGATCTCCCTCGGCTCGGTGAAGGCGTACGGTTCCCGGGGCATCGCCGCCCTGCGCGTCGCCATGGAGGCGAAGTCGTGAGCCTGGAGCGGGAGGACGCGGAGGAGCGGGACGAGCGCGGCGGGGGCGAGGAGCGCCACGACCCCGACGAACGCAGCGGACGCGTCGCGGAGCGGCGACGCGTCGGACGTGACGACCTGAGCGGACGACTGATGATGGACTTCGATCCCGGCACCGGCGAGGACGGCGGGGAGGACGAGCTCGCGCTGCGGCGGCTGCTCCACGGCGCCGTCTCGGGGCTCGAACCGTCCACGGAGGCCCTCGACCTCCTGCGGCGCGCCGTCCCGGCCCGCCGGGCCCGCAAGCGGCAGGCGCTCGTCGGCGCCGCCGCCGCCGCGGTCCTCGTGGGCACCGCCGTCCCCGCCCTCGTGCACGTCGCGGGCTCCCCGGGGGTCACCGCCGCCCACCCGGTCAACGCCGGCCACGGCGAGCAGGCCCAGGGCGGCACCGGCGCCGAGGCCGACGGCCCCGCCGCCACCGAGGCGCCGGCCGTCAAGGTCTCGCCCACCACCGGCCCCACCAAGGGCGCCACCGACAAGGGCGAGGTCCGCCCCGACCCCACCGGCGCCCCGACCCGGGGGGGCTCCGTCGCCGGCTCCGGCGCGCCGGCCCGCTGCGACGGCGGCACGCTCCGGTCGGCGGGCGGGTACCACAGCGGCCCCGACGCCACCGGCGTCGTCTACGGCGGCTTCACCGTCGTCAACGGCTCCTCCGAGACCTGCCTGATCGACGGCGACGGCCTCGTCGGCGTCACCGCCACCGGCACCGCCGACCCGAGCCGGATCGCCGTCGTGCGGCACAGCAGCGGCGACCCGGCCACCGGCCTGCCCGACCCCTCGCAGGAGTCCTCCTCGGTGCTGCTCAAGCCGGGCGGCTCGTACCAGGTGAAGTTCGCCTGGGTGCCGAGCGAGACCTGCCCGTCCGGCACGATCTCCCCTCCGCCGCCGATCGAGCCGACGCCGACGCCGACGCCCGCCGAGCCGACGCCGACGCCCACCGAGCCGACGCCCACCCCGTCCGAGCCGACGCCCACCGCCAGCCCCGGCGGCGAGGGCACCGACCCGGGCGGCGCCGAGGCCGGCGGCACCGGGACCGGCACCGGCACCGGTACCGACAGCGGCGTCGCCACGCAGCTGCTGCGCGCCGAGCCGACCCGGGGCGGCGTCGTCGTCAGCCACACCGCGGAGCCCGGCGGCCCCACCGTCACCACGGTCCTGACCGACGCCTGCGCCGGCACGGTCTACCGCACGGGCCTCCTCAAGGGCTGAGCCGGACGGACGACGGGAAGGGGCCGCGGGATCGATCCGATCCCGCGGCCCCTTCCCGTGCCGTCCGCGCGGCCGTCAGGCCTCCGCCAGCCCCAGCGCCTCGTCGCGGGCCGCCTCCGCCTCCCGGCGCACCAGCCGGAACCACATGAAGACGACGAAGCCCGCGAAGACGAACCACTCCGCCGTGTAGCCGAGGTTCTGGAAGGCCTTCGCGTCCAGGCTCGTGCCCGCCGCCGCGGTCGCCGGCACCGGCGTGAGACCGGCGGGCGGGTCGGCGAGCGTGACCCAGGCGTCGTACACGTCGTCGTCCACCAGGTTCACCAGCGCGGCCGCGCTGATCATGCCGAGCTGCCCCTCGGGCAGTCCGCCCGCGGTCCGCACGCCCTTCGTGCCCTGGTTCTCCGAGGCCTGGAGCGCGCCCACCACCGTCACCTCGCCGGACGGCGGGGCCGGGACCGCCGCGCCGGCCGGCAGCCAGCCGCGGACGACCGGCAGCGACCTGCCCGCCTCCGTCCGCAGCAGCGTCAGCACGTACGCGCCCGGCCGGCCGTCCAGCTCGCGGTCCGGCACCAGGAACTGCTTCCCGTACCGGCCGCGGGCCTCGGCGGTCCGCCCGGAGGTCTCCTTGTCCACCGGCAGCAGCGACGCCAGCGGCGCCGCGTCCGGCGCGGTCGCGGCCGGCCGCCGCTCGGCCTCCTGGTGGGAGTCGACGCGATCCTCGAACTTGCCCAGCTGCCAGGTCCCCATGAAGACGCAGAACGGGATGGCCAGCAGGACGAAGAGATTGATCCCCCACCAGCGGGGGGTCCTCAGGAACCGGTACACGCCCCCCACGGTACGGGGGCGGGGCCGGCGTCCCTCCAGGAGGGCTCCCGAATACTCGCTCGCTCCCCCGTGACCCGGCGGTTAACCTGCGGCGCATGTACGCACCGACGCCCGAGGACTGGCACGAGGCCAACCGCGCCCGCTGGGACGAGCGGGTCCCGATCCACGCCGCCAGCGCCTTCTACGACCTCGACTCCTTCCGCGCCGGCAAGGAGGCCCTGCGCGACTTCGAGCTCGCGGAGGTCGGCGACGTCACCGGCCGCAGCCTGCTGCACCTCCAGTGCCACATCGGCCTCGACACCCTCTCCTGGGCCCGGCACGGCGCCTCCCGCGTCGTCGGCCTCGACTTCTCCGAGCCGGCCGTCGAGACCGCCCGCTCGCTCGCCGCCGACCTCGGCCTCGGCCCCGACCGGGCCGCGTTCGTCGCCTCCGACGTGTACGACGCCGCCGAGGCCGTCCCGGACCGGGCGTACGACATCGTCTACACCGGCGGCGGGGCGCTGTGCTGGCTGCCCGACCTCGACCGCTGGGCCGAGACCGCGGCCTCGCTGGTCGCCCCCGGCGGCTTCGTCTACGTCTCCGAGTTCCACCCCTTCACCGACTCCCTCGACGACGAGACCGGCAGCCGGGTCGTGTACGACTACTTCGTCCGCGACCCGTGGGTGGACACCACCCCCGGCACCTACGCCGACGTCGACGCGCCGACCGTCCACAACCAGAGCGTGGAGTGGGTCCACCCGGTCGGCGAGGTCGTCACCGCGCTCGCCCGGGCCGGGCTGCGCATCGAGTTCCTGCACGAGCACGACGTCACGCTCTTCCCCCGCTACGAGGCCCTGGAGCGGCACGAGGACGGCTACCACCGCTTCCCGGCCGGCCGGCCCCGCGTCCCGCTGATGTACTCGCTCAAGGCCTCGCGTCCGGCCTGAGCCGGATCACCGCGCGCCCGCCCGCCAGGTCCACCGTGGTCCGGCGCGGCGGCGCGCCGTCCTCCTCGTCGTCGCGGAGGAGCAGCGCGCTCTGCCGCTCCTTCAGCTCGCTCTGCTTGCCGGGCGAGAAGGTGGCGTGCAGCTGCTCGAAGCCGGTCGAGGAGACCGTGCCCCGCCGCTTCCCCCGGCCGGTCATGCGCAGGAACTGGTCGGCGAAGGCGATCGCGGTCAGCAGGATCACCAGACCGGGCAGCGTCAGGAACACGGCGAACTCCATGCCCCCAGCAGACCACGAGCGGGCGGGGCACCGGAAGACACGGGGACGGGAGGGGCGGACCGGGGCGGGTCTGGACGGGCCTGGGCGGGTCTGGACGGGTCCGGGCGGGGCCGGGGTGACGGCTCGGGCTTCCGGCCGTACGCGGCGCGGCTCAAGCTTCCGGTCGTGCGTGGCGCGGCCCGCGGCTCGGGCCTCCGGTCGTACGCGGCGCGGCTCGGGCCTCCGGCGTACGCGGCGCGGCTCGGGCTTCCGGCCGTACGCGGCGCGGCTCGGGCTTCCGGTCGTGCGTGGCGCGGCCCGCGCTCAGGCCTCCGGCCGTACGTGGTGCAGTCTGCGGCCGTCCGCGCCGAGGACCTGCGCCCCGATCTTGTACGTGCGCAGGCTGACCGCCGTCCCCGTGATCCGCAGCGCGGGGGCGGCCCGGACCAGCCCCGCCGTGATCTCGTGCAGCTCCTCGACCGAGCCCAGCCACATCGCCACCGCCAGGTTGTGCGGCCCGGTCACCGAGGTGATCACCTGGGTGCGGCGGAGCCGGGTCAGCGCCCCCACCGTCGCCGGCTCGTCCAGCGGCGCCACCTGCGCCGTCACCATCGCCCACACCGGGCGTCCGGAGAAGCGGGGCGCCGGCTGGCAGTGGTGGTGGAGCGCGCCGCCCGCCGCCAGGGCGTCCAGTCGGCGCCGTACCGTCGACTCGCTCGTGCCGCACGTCCGGGCCAGCTCGGCGGCGCTCCGGCGGGCGTCCCCGGCCAGCTCCGCCACCAGCCGCCGGTCCAGCTCCGACACCTGGGAGACCACGCGCGCGCGTGCCCCGTCCCGCCGCTCCAGGGCGGCGGCGTCCGCGAGCAGCCGGGCCTGGGCGGGGGCGAGCTGATCGATCCGGGAGCGGTAGGGGCGGTTGTGCATCCGGGTGACGACCTGGGTGCGGGCCCGGAGCACGCCGGGCAGCCGGCGGACCCGGCCGGTGACGTAGGCGTCGAGGGCGGGCAGGTCCGGGGCGATCAGCAGCAGCACCAGGTCGGCGCCGCCGGTCACCGCGTGCACGCCGAGGGTCCCGGGATCGCCGGACAGCTCGATCGCGGTGGCCTCCGTGGTGCCGGCGGTGCACTCCAGCTCGACCCAGGCGTACAGCGCGGACTCACCGCCGCGCCGGGCGATCAGCAGCGAGGTCCAGGCGTAGCCGCCGGCGGTGAGGTGCTCCCAGCGGCGGGCGAGGGTGTCCGGGCCGGCCCCCAGGACGGTGGAGAGCTGGGTCCAGCTCGCCCGCGGCAGGATCTGGAGGGCGTGGATCAGCGACATGTCCGCCTCGCCCAGGACGGATTCCCCGGTACGCATTTTCCTCCTTGGCCGATCCCCGGGAAACCGTGGTCACGGGCCCCGGAGCACCCCAGGATGTGGACCAGGGCATATGCATTCAAGCCGCCTCCGCGCCGGACGGCCACGACATCGGACGGAAGTCACAGCGACGGCGCCCGGCGGCGGAGGTCTCCGAGGAACGAGGACGTACGGGGGATGGAGTCCATGGGGCGAGGACCGGGGGAGACGCCCGGATACGAGGTGTTGTGGGGCGAACCGGTCGGTTCCGGCCAACTCGCCGCCGCCGAGGAGGGGTACGCGGAGTGCGGGCCGGCCGAGCGGCTGCTGTGGGAGCGGCTGTCGGTCTTCGAGGGCGCCTTCGACCGGCGGGCGGTCGAGGAGGTCTGCGGGTACGGGGCGCTGGCCGGCGCCGACGTCGGGGCCGTCCTGGACCGGCTGGCGCCCCGGGCGCTGCTGCCGGTGGACGACCTGTTCGACGAGGAGGACGGCGGGCCGCGCCACTGGATGCCGCACGCGGTGCGGGCGGTGGGGGCCCGGCGGCTCACCGTCCGGGGCGACCGCTGGGTCGTGGTCCTGCACCACCGCAGGTGGTGCGTGAAGGTCGCCCGGCGGGCCGCCGAGTGGTGGCAGCGGGGCCGGCAGCTGGACGCCCGCGACCTGGCGCTGCGGGAACTCCCCGACCTGGCCGCCGCCATGGACCCGACGACGGCGCCGCTCGCGCCCGGCGACGAGGCCGGGCCCGCCCTGGAGATCGCGGTCTCGCTGTGGTTCCTGTGGGTGGCCTGCGGGCGGACCACCGAGGGCCGGACCCGGCTGCGGCACGCCCTCGCGCTGCACCAGGGCCCGCCGCCCGCCCGCGCCCTGTGGCTCGCCGCCTTCCTGGAGCTGGAGGCGGGCCGCCCCGAGGACGCCGACCCGCTGCTCGTGCAGGCGTGGGCGAGCGCGGTGCGGGACGGGGACGAGCGGTGCCTGGGGCTCCTCGCCCACCTCCGCGGCGCCATCGCCCTCTACCAGGGCCGGACCCGGGCGGCGGCGGACGAGTTCCGGGAGGCGCTGGAACAGATCGGGGACGTCCCCGAGTTCGGCCCGACCCGGGAGGCGTGCTGGGCGTCGCTCGCGCTCTGCTACAGCCGCACCGACCCGGAGGCCGCCCAGGAGGCGCTGGACCGGCTGGAGCAGGACGGGGCGGGGCGGCGGACCTGGGCGGGCCGCGACATCTACGCCGACGCCTGGGCGGACCACGCGCGGGCCGAACTCCTCGCCTGGGACGGGGTGCGGGACCGCGCCGCCGAGCACGCCCGCCGGGCGCTCCGCGAGCACCTGCGGCTCGGCTCCGCGGTCGGCGCCTCCTGCGCGGCCGAACTCCTCGCCCGGATACGGCTGCTCGACGGCCGTCCCGACCGGGCGGCCCATCTCCTGGGCGCCGTCGACCTGTTGCGCACCTCGGCCTTCGACACCTCGTACCGGCCGGCGCGGTACTGCACGGCGGCGCGGGACCGCGGCGACGTGGCGCTGCGGTCCCTCCTCGACGACCCGGAGCTGCGGAAGGCGTACGAGGAGGGCGCGCGGATCGGCCTGTTCGCGCTGTCCCGGGAGCGGTGAGAGCGCCCCCCGGTAAGGGGACCACTCGTACGGGGTGGGGACGGACGGGCCGTCGAAGAGTTGTCCACAGCTTCGTCCGCGATCCGCTCCGGCGCGGGGCGCGGTGCCTACGATGACGTCATGATCGCTTTCGCGGTGTCCGCCCTGTTCCTCCTCCTCTTCGGGACCGGCGTCCTGCGCGACCGCCGCCGCTTCGGGAACGCGGTGTACCTCGGTCTCGCCGTCACCTTCCTCGGCCTCGGCCTGCTCTCGGCCGTCGACGAGCTGCCGCCCGGCCTGACCGAGACCGTGCTCGTCCTGCTCCTGCTGGTGCTCGGCCTGGGGCCGATCGTGCTGGCCGGGCTGCTCTGCGCCAACGGCGTCGAGATGGTCCGCAAGGAGGGCAGACGCCCGGCCAACCTGCTCTCGCTCCTCGCCGGCCTGGGCATATTCGGGGTGCTCGGGCTGATGGCGGTCGCGATCGCCGTCCGCTCCCGCGTCCTCGGCGTCGTCGCCGTCACCCTGCTCCTCGTCCTCGGTTACGTCTCCTTCCTCTTCGTCTGCTTCGTGGGGTACGCCTTCCTGTACGGCCGGATGCGGCTGCGCCGCGACGCCGGCTTCGTGGTGGTCCTCGGCTCCGGCCTGATCGGCGGCCGCCGGGTGCCGCCGCTCCTGGCGAGCCGGCTCGACCGGGGCCGGGAGGTGTACGAGCGGCTGGCGGCGCGCGGCGGGGGCGCGCCGCCGCTCCTGATCGCCTCCGGCGGCCAGGGCCCGGACGAGGAGCTCCCGGAGTCCCACGCCATGGCCGCGTACCTGGTGGAGCGGGGTTTCCCCGAGGACCGGATCCTCCGCGAGGACCGCTCCCGCTCCACCGAGGAGAACCTGCTGTTCAGCAGGGAGCTGATGGAGGCGGAGCGGCCGGGCGCCGGCTGCGTGATCGTCACCAACGACTTCCACGCCTTCCGGGCCGCGCTCATGGCCCGCAAGGCGGGGGTGGACGGCCAGGTGGTCGGTTCGCCGACCGCCGCCTACTTCTGGCCGAGCGCCACCATCCGCGAGTTCGCCGCCGTCTTCCTGGAGTACCGCGCGGTCAACCTGTCGGTCTGCGCCCTGCTGGTGGCCCTGGGCTGCGCGGGGCTGGCGGCCACGGTGTGACGGCCGGGCGGGCCCGGTCCGGAGGGCGGGGGCGGGCGGGCGTCCCTACCCTGGAGGGACGGGGGTGTCCGGGGTGCCGGAGGAGGTGCCCGGAGCCGTCCGCGGAGGTGACCCCATGAGGCGACGCCACCATTTCCACATCGACTACCGGGGCCATTCGGTCTCGGCGACCGTGGAGACCGGCCTGCGGCCCGTGGTCGAGGTCCTGGTGGACGGCAAGGAGACCGGGCACGAGACGGGCCGGGGAGACCGGCCGGTGGCCGTCCCCGTCGAGCTGCCGACGGATCCGCCGACGCCGGCGACCGTGCGCGCGTCCCTGGGGCCGGGCGTGCCCCGCTGTCTGCTGATCGTCGAGGGCGACGCGGAGCCGCACGTCATGGCACCCCGGCTGTACTGAGCGGCGGCGGTGCCGGGCGGGCCGGCTCAGGAGAGCCAGGCCATGCCGATGAAGAGGAAGACGACGAAGGCGAGGACCCCGGCGACGGCGGCGGTCTTGCGGGGCCGGCGGCGGGACAGCTCGGCGAGCGCGCCCCCGGTGGACCCGCCGGTCCGCGGCGCGGGCGGCCGCCGCCGCCCCGGCCCGCCCGCCGGGGCGGACACGGCCGTGGGCGCGGGCACCGGGCCGGACCCCGGCCCGGGGGAGGGGAGGCGCGGGGAGGGCATGGCGGGCAGGGCGGAGGCCGGGGCCGGGGCCGGTGCCGGGCGCGCGGCCAGGCCGGGCCCGGCCGGTACGGCGCCGCGCCCGGCGCCCGGCGCGGGGCCGCCGGCCGGGGGCATGGCGGGCGAGGCGGGGCGGGGCGCGTACTCCCGCCAGGCGCCGGAGCCGAACCAGTCGGCGATGGCCTGCGCCGGCGGGCGCTGCTCCGGCTGCTTGGCCAGCAGGCTCAGCAGGTACGCCTCGAAGGCGGGGGTGAGGACCACCCCGAGCCGGCTCGGCGGCGTCGGCGCGCTGTCGATGTGCTGGTACAGCAGGGCGGTCGCGGTGTCCGCGCGGAACGGCGGGTGCCCGGTGAGCAGCTGGTAGAGGACGCAGCCCAGCGAGTACACGTCGGAGGCGGGCGAGGCGGGCTTGCCGAGGGCCCGCTCCGGGGCCAGGTAGAGGCCGGTGCCGACGATCTGCCCGGTCGTCGTCAGCCCGGCGGACGGGTCGTCGACGAAGCGGGCGATGCCGAAGTCGGCGAGCTTGACCGTGCCCTCGGCGTCCATGAGCAGGTTGCCGGGCTTGATGTCGCGGTGGACCACGCCCTGCCGGTGGGCGGCGGCGAGGCCGGCGGCGGCGTGCGCGGCGACCACGGCGACCCGCTCGGCGGGCAGCACCAGGGGGTGGGCGGGGGAGGAGGCGAGGCTGTCGCCCTCGACCAGCTCCATCACCAGGAAGAGCTTGCCGTCCCAGGTGCCGAAGTCGAAGACGCCGACGACGTGCGGGTGGCTGAGCCGGGCGGCGGTCTGCGCCTCCAGGCGGAAGCGGTCGGCGCCGGACGGGTCGGTGGACTGCGCCAGCATCAGCTTCACGGCGACGGGCCGGCCGAGGACCTCGTCGGTGGCCTGCCACACCTCGCCCATGCCGCCACGGCCGATACACCCGTGAAGCCGATATCGGTCCGCGACCAGCACCAGGAGACGCCCTTTCGACAATCGATCACTTGACGGCAGAGGACCAGGGTAGAGCCGCCGCGCGTGCGGTCTCGCCGCGCTCCCCCCGAAGCGGAACCGCCGTCGTACGCACGGACGTACGGGAGGGCCCCGGGGGTTCCGGCGGGGGCGGATGTGCCCCGGCGGGTTCCGTCCGGGTTCCGCCAGGGTTCCTCCGGGGTTCCCGGAGGGTGAACAATGGGTGCCGTGGGGCCGGCGGTCGCCGGCCCGTACGCGAGACCCGACCCCGAGCTGGAACGGAGTGGACCGTGGCGCGACCGCGAGTGGGCGTGGCGGTACTGACGATGGGCACCCGCCCCGCCGAGCTGGGCGCGCTGCTCGACTCGGTGGCGAAGCAGGACGAGCCCCCCGCCCGGATCGTCGTGGTCGGCAACGGCACCGGTTCGCTGCCCGCCCTCCCGGACGGCGTCACCGGCGTGGAGCTGCCCGAGAACCGCGGGGTGACCGGCGGGCGGAACGTGGCCATCGACACCCTCCGCTCCTTCGGCGACGTGGACGTCCTGGTCGACCTCGACGACGACGGCCTGCTGGTCGACACGGACGTCTTCCGCCGCCTGGCGGACCTGTACGAGACCGAGCCGGAGCTCGGCGTGGTCTCCTTCCGGATCGCCGACGAGACGGGCGAGACCCAGCGCCGGCACATCCCCCGGCTCGGCGCGAAGGACCCGATGCGCGGCGGCGAGGTGACCACCTTCCTCGGCGGCGGCCACGGCCTGTCGATGCCGATGCTCGACCGGATCGGCGGCTGGCCGGAGGAGTTCTTCTTCGCGCACGAGGAGACCGACCTCGCCTGGCGGGCCCTCGACGCGGGCTGGCGGATCCGGTACGAGCCCGAGCTGCTCCTCCAGCACCCGAAGACCAGCCCGGCCCGGCACGACGTCTACTACCGGATGACCGCCCGCAACCGGGTGTGGCTGGCCAAGCGGAACCTCCCGGCCCCGCTGGTCCCGCTCTACCTGGCGGTCTGGGTCCTCCTGACGGTCGCCCGCACCCGCTCCGCCAAGGGCCTGCGCTCCTGGTTCGCGGGCTTCGCGGAGGGCCTGCGGACGCCGGCCGGCCCGCGTCGCCCGATGCGCTGGTCGACGGTGCTGCGCATGACGCGCCTGGGCCGCCCCCCGATCATCTGACGCCGGCCGTCAGGAAGTCCTCGACCAGGTCCGCCCACCCCTCCGGGTCCTCCCAGAACGGCAGGTGCCCGGTGGCGAGTTCGGCGGTCCGGGCGCCCGGGACGGCGGCGGCCAGCGCCCGCTGCCGGGCGGGGGAGACGAGCGGGTCCTCGGTGGTGACGACGACGAGCGCCGGCACCGCGAGCCGCCCCAGGTCCTCCCGTACGTCGATCCGCTCGGCGAGCTCCAGATGGGCGGGGGTGCCGGCCGGCGGGGCGGGGGCGAGCGCCAGCGCGGCCCGCAGCAGCGCCGGAGGGGTCCGGTCCAGGAACGACGCGCCGAGCCCGGCCAGCGCCAGGTGCTCGCCGAGCAGCCGGTGCCGCCCGCTCTCGTACAGCCCCCGCCAGAGGGAGAGGCCCAGGAGCATCCGGTGGTCGGGGCGGGCGAAGGGCGCGGTCAGCACCAGCGCGGTGACCCGCCGCGGATGCCGGACCGCGAGGCGCACGGCCAGCGGGGCGCCGAGCGAGTACCCGCAGACGGCGAAGGTCCCGGCCCCGGCGGCGTCCGCGGCGGCCACGAAGCCGTCCACGACCTCGTCGGCCCCCGCCCCGCCCCGCTCCGGCAACTCCCCCCGCACGCAGCGGAACCGGCCCCCCAGCCGCCGCGTCAGCGCGCCGAAGTGCCTCTCGGTGTCCCCTCCGCCGCCGTGCACCAGCAACAACCCCGTCACCCCGGCACCCCGCCCTCCACGTCGACCCGGCCCCGCCCCTGCCTATCACGGCGGGGCGGGGCGGGACCGGGCGGCGTCCGGACCTAGTCGGTGATCTCCACCTTCCCGTTCACCGGGGCGGCCGGGGCCGGGGGAGCGGGTGCGGCCTTGGCGGTGAGGCCCTGGAGGAGGGCGGCCAGGTCGACTCCCGTGGTGGCGCCGAGGAGTTCGATCCCCTGGGACACGTTGTCCGCGACCGCGCGGGGCAGCTTCCCGGCGCCGTCGGTGGAGATGACCGTCATCCTGTCGATGGCGGAGAGCGGCTCGGCCGCCTTCGCGACGACCTGCGGCAGGACCTCCACCAGCATCTGGAGCACGGCCGCGTCGCCGTACCGCTCGAAGGCGTCGGCCCGCTTGTGCATGGCCTCGGCCTCGGCGGCGCCCTTGGCCGCGACGGCGGCGGCCTCCGCGTCGCCCTCCAGCCGGACGGCCTCCGCGATCGCGGCGCGCCGGGCCCGCTCGGCCTCGCCGCGCTTGGCGCCCTCGATGGCCTCGGCCTCCGCCAGGGCCTGGCGGCGCTGCTTCTCGCCCTCACCGGTGAGCCGGGCCCGCTCGGCCTCGGCCTCGGCCGCCGCGATGGCCGCCATCCGCTCGGCCTCGGCCTGCTTCACCCGGGCGGTGCGCTGCGCCTCCGCCTGCTGCTCGGCCTCGTACCGCTTGGCGTCGGCGGGCTTGCGGACCTGGGTGTCGAGCTGACGGTCGGTCAGCGCGGCCTGCCGGGCGGCGACCTTCTCCTGCTCGGTGAGGATGTCCTGCTGGCGGGCGGCCTCGGCGAGCGGCCCGGCGGCGTTGGCCTGGGCGGCGGCCTCGTCGGTCTGCGCCTTGATCTCGGCCTGCTTCAGGTACAGCGTCCGCTGCGCGACCGCGATCTCCTCCTCGGCCTTCAGCCGGGCCTGTTCGGCGGCCCGCCGGGCCTCGGCCTCGGCGATGTCGGCCTCCTGCTTGGCGCGGGCGGCCTCGGGCCGGCCGAGGTCCTCCAGGTAGGAGCCCTCGGTGGTGATGTCCTGGATCTGGAAGGCGTCCAGGACGAGGCCCTGGCCGGAGAGGCTCGCCTCGGCCTCCTCGGCGACCTGCCCGGCGAAGGCGGCCCGGTCGCGGATGATGTCCTCGACCGACATCCGGCCGACGATGGACCGCAGCGCGCCGGAGAGCACCTCCTGGGTGAAGCCGACGATGCCGTCCTGCTGCATCAGGAACCGCTGGGCGGCGGCGCGGATGGAGTCCTCGGTGCCGCCGACCTTGACGATGGCGACGCCCTCCAGGTTGGCCTTCACCCCGCGCAGGGTGACGGCGCCGCGCACGGCGACCGGGATGTGCCGGCTGGAGAGGTCGAGGGTGAACTTCTGCTGCACGAACGGCACGACGAAGACCCCGCCGCCGACGACGACCTTCTGGCCGCTGTTGTCGGTGTAGACGCGGCCGGTCGCCGGATCGGTGGCCTTCTTGCCGCGCCGGCCGGTGATGATGAACGCCTCGCTCGGCCCCGCGACCTTGTAGCGGGTGACGACGGCGAGGCCGAGCAGGACGAACAGGACGACGATGCCCACCACGGCGGTGAGGACAGGGCTCATGACGGAACCCCCTTCGGTCGGATCGGACGAGGGGAACGGCGGTCAGCGGTCGACGGGGCGCACGAGGACGGAGGTCGGCGAGAGGACCGACTCGACCCACACCTCGGTGCCGCGCGCGACGGCCCGGGAGGACCTGGCCGCGTACTTCACGGGCTGGCCGGCGAGGTGCAGCAGCACCTCGCCGTAGCCGTCGGCGGGGATGGCGGTGACCACCGCGCCGGCGCTGCCGGTCAGGTCCTCGCCGCGCGGCGCGGGCGCTCCCGTGTCGCGCAGCAGGACCCGGCCGAACCGCCAGGTCCCCCACCCCACGCCGATCCCCGCGACCGCGCCCGCGCCGGCGGCGGCCCCCGCCCCCGCACCGGTGGCGCCGAGCACCAGGGCCCCCGTGAAGCCGAGGGCCGACAGGAACCCGGCGACCACCGGCAGCGACAGGAACCCGTCCGGCCCCCCGAGGCCGTCGAGGAGCCCTTCCAGGACCCCGTCGACGACCAGACTCAGGACGAGCAGCAGCAGACCGCCGATGCCGAGACCGAGAAACCAGACCATGTCCCCGCTCCTTCGGCCGCCGCTTCCTGTCGCCTTCACCAGGAGCGTCTCATCACGGGGGCCCCGCGCGCATTGCCGGTGACCGGCAATCTTTACGCGCTCTTGATGCCGTCCGGGGACGGTCGGCTCACGGCTCCTGGCCGGGCCAGTCCAGCAGCCGGGCGCCGATCGCGGCGGTCTGGAGGGTGTACCGCTGGGTGGGGTCGCCGGGGTCGGCGCCGGTGAGCCGGCGGATGCGGTCCAGCCGGTACGAGACGGCCCGCACGCTCAGCCCGAGCCGCCGGGCGGCCTCGGTGGTGACGCAGCCCGCGTCGAAGTAGGCGTGCAGGGTGTCGAGCAGCGGCCGCGCCCCGCCCCGGGCGGCGGCGAGCGGCCCGAGGACGGTCTCCACCAGGTCGGCCATGGCCTGCCGGTCCCGCCCGAGGACCGGATAGACGAGCAGGTCGGCGGCGTACAGCACCGGCCCGTCGAGCCCGATGCGGCCGGCGAGGTCGAGGGCGCCGAGCGCCTCCTCGTACGAGTGGACGACGCCGCCGGCGCCGGGGTGCGGCCGCCCGATGGCGACCAGGCTCTCCTCGTCGGCGGCGTACACCCGCTTGGCGAAGTGGGTGAGGACCTCGGGCTCGTCGGCGGGGGCGACGCAGATCAGCCGCCCGTCCTTGGTGGTGAGCAGGATCCGCCGGGTGTCGAACCGGGCGAGCAGCGAGGACTCGACGCCCCGCGAGACCGGCGCCCCGTCGCCGAACGGCTCGGGGGCCTGGGCGACGGCCACCGCGTGGGCGTGCGAGAGCAGCAGCCCGAACCGCTCGGCCCGCTCGGCCAGCCGCCCCAGGTCGCTGCGCCCGTACAGCAGGTCGTCGACGAACTCGCGCCGTACGGCCTCCTCCTGCCGGACGGCGAGCCGCTGGGCCCGCTCGTGCCCCTCGGCGAAGGCGTCGACGGCCTGCTCGACCGCCCCGAGCAGCAGATCGGGGTCGGTCCCCCGGGGCAGCCCGGCCCGCACGGTCCGCGCGGCGGCGAGATGGGCCCGCACGAGCGCCCGCAGCCCGACCCCCGCCTCGGCGGCCCGCTCCCCCCGCCCCCGCAGCCCCTCCAGCTCCTCCCGCGTCAGCCGCCGGCCCGTGGCACACACCCCGGCCAGAATCCCGGCATACCCGTCGAGGTACTCCCCGTACGCCTTCTCCCCGCTCACGGCCCGCTCCCCCCGGCTCTGTTTCTTCCGGAAACGACTCAGGGTCCGACCCGCTGAGCGGATCGGACCCTGAGTCTCTGGCTGTCGGGGTGGCGGGATTTGAACCCACGACCTCTTCGTCCCGAACGAAGCGCGCTGCCAAGCTGCGCTACACCCCGATGTCGCTGCTCTGTTCTTCACGTCGCGGCGACATCGATTACTTTAGCCCACCCGCGCCCAGAGACGAAATCCGGTTTCGGCGGCCCGCCACCGCAGGTCGGAGGCGGTCGGCCAGGACGAGGAGGAGGCCGAGGGCGTAGAAGGCGAGACCGAGGACGAGGGCGTTGACCAGGACGCCGGCGTAGCCGTGGGCGGTGACGTCGAGGAAGGGGTACGTGTACCGGGCCGGGGCACCGGCCGGGAGCAGGGCGCCGCGGACGAGGGCGAAGACCAGGTACGTGCCGGGGGCGGCGAGCCAGAGGACCGCGTGGCGGGGGCGGAAGGCGCCGGGGCGGGTGAGCAGCAGCCAGTCCAGGACGGCGCCGAGCGGGGTGACGGTGTGCAGGAGCTGGTTGGAGACGGCCCGGGGGCCGGTGAGCGCGTCGATGGCGGCGGCCTGGTTAAAGGCGCTCGACGGGTTGTCGAGGACCAGGTGGAAGACGAGGCCGACGATCGTGACGCAGAGCAGGGTCCCGCCGGTCCGGACGACCGGGAGCGGCGGCCGGCCGGTCCAGGCGCGGACGGCGCCGAGGCCGAGGACGACGGCGACGGCGGTGTTGGTCCAGATCGTGAAGAAGCTGAAGGCGACCAGCGGGTTCCCGACGGCGCAGTCGATCGTGACGCCGGTCGCCGCGGCGAGGGCGATCAGGCCGCGGACGACGGCGGTGAAACGGTTCGGCATGCGGTCACGGTACGGGGACGGGCGCGCCCCCGTACGGAGTTCAGGCGCGTGCCGTCAGGGTGAGCAGCGTCGCCTCGGGCGGGCAGGCGAAGCGGACCGGGGTGAACCGGTTGGTGCCGCAGCCCGCCGAGACGTGCAGGTGGGAGGTGTGGCCGCCGGCGGTGTGGGTGGAGAGGCCCTTCGCGCGGCCGGTGTCGATGTCGCAGTTGGTGACGAGGGCCCCGTAGAAGGGGACGCACAGCTGCCCGCCGTGGGTGTGCCCGGCGAGGATCAGCTCGTAGCCGTCGGCGGTGAAGGCGTCGAGGGCGCGCAGGTACGGCGCGTGCACGATGCCCAGGGAGAAGTCCGCCGACGCGTCGGGGCCGCCGGCCACCCGCTCGTACCGGTCCCGCTTGATGTGCGGGTCGTCCAGGCCGGTGAAGGCGAGGTCGGCCTGGGGCAGCTTGAGCCGGCCGCGGGTGTTGGTGAGGTCCACCCAGCCGGCCGCGTCGAAGGCGTCCTTCATCCCCTCCCAGGGGTTGTGCACGGCGCCGACGACCGGCTTGTTGCCGTTGAGCCCGTGCCGGCCCTGCGCCTTCTCCACCAGGTAGCGGGCGGGGTTGCGCAGGCGGGGGCCGTAGTAGTCGTTGGAGCCGAAGACGTACACGCCGGGGAACTCCATCAGCGGGCCCAGCGCGTCGAGGAGCTCCGGCACGGCGCCGGTGTCGGAGAGGTTGTCGCCGGTGTTCACGACGAAGTCGGGGCGGAGCCCGGCGAGCTTCTGCAGCCAGGCGCGCTTCTTGCGCTGGCCGCACACCATGTGGACGTCGGAGACCTGGAGGACCCGCAGGTCGTCCATGCCCGGCGGGAGGACGGGGACCGTGATCCGGCGGAGCCGGAAGGACCGGGCCTCGAAGCCCGCCGCGTAGACGAGTCCGGCCGCGGCCGTCGCCGCGACGCCCGCCGTGATCTTCAGGGGGATGCCGTACCGTGCGCGCATCCCCCCATCGTTGCAGACCCGCGGGGCGGAAATGGACGGGCGGGGGGCCGGGGGCACCTGCCACACTTGATGCCATGACCACGCTCAAGGCAAGGCTTCAGGACGACCTCAACGCCGCGATCAAGGAGCGCGACGAGCTGCGCTCCTCGACCCTGCGGCTGACCATCGCCGCGATCACCAAGGAGGAGGTCGCGGGCAAGACCAAGCGCGAGCTCTCCGACGACGAGGTGCAGAAGGTGATCGCCAAGGAGGCGAAGAAGCGGCGCGAGGCCGCGGACGCCTTCGAGCAGGGCGGTCGTGCCGAGTCGGCCGAGCGCGAGCGTGCGGAGGGCGTCGTCCTCGACGCGTACCTGCCGAAGCAGCTCACCGACGAGGAGCTGGAGGGGATCGTCGCCGAGGCGGTCGAGGAGGCGCGGGCCGCCGGTGCCGAGGGCCCGCGCGCCATGGGCGCCGTCATGAAGATCGTGAACCCGAAGGTCGCCGGCCGGGCCGAGGGCGGCCGGGTCGCCGCCGCGGTGACGATCCCCTCCAGCTCCTCGTCGGTGAGCTGCTTCGGCAGGTACGCGTCGAGGACGACGCCCTCCGCACGCTCGCGCTCGGCC
>NZ_JBEZUZ010000095.1:0-8887 GCF_040636735.1 Streptomyces sp. NPDC035033
AAGCCTAGGCCCGGCAGGGGGCGCCCGGCCCGGGCCCGCCCCGCCCGCCCCGCCCGGCTCGCCGGCGGCCTGCTCCTCGCGGCGGCGCTGTCCGCCCTGGCCCTCACCCAGTTCCTCCCGAAGGGCGACGGCGGCACCGGCGACGGCGGGCGGACCGGCGCCGGCTCCACCGCCACCCCCGGCGGCGCCCCGGCCACGGCCCCGGCGACCACGGCCCCGTCGGCCCCCGCCGCGTCCTCCCACCTCACCCCCGCCGGCGTCCGCACCGCCGTCGCCGCCTTCCGGGACGCCACCGGTGTGTCCACCGTCAAGCAGCTGGTCGTCTACGAGGAGTACGCCGTCGCGGAGATCCCCACGAAGCCCGGCGCCAGGACCTACGACCGGTACATCTACCGGGACGGCGAGGTCAGCCGGCAGGGAGTGGGCGGCACCATCAGCTCCTCCGACCCCGACGAGCAGCCGTTCGACCCCGCCCGCATGCCCTGGGACGACCTCCCGGAGCTGGCGAAGCGCGCCGACCGCGAGCTCCGGGTCGAGTCGCCCACCTCGCGGTACCTGATCGCCGAACGCTGGACCTTCAACAAGGACCGCCCCACCCTCCTCGTCTACCGCACCGACGACTACTCCGCGACGGGCTACCTCGCCGTCGACGCCGACGGGACCGTGGTGCACAAGGAGACCGCCGACTGACCGACCGGCCGCCCCCGCCGGCCGCCGGGGGACAATGGCACGCGTGAACCATGACGACCCGTACCTGTGGCTGGAAGACGTCGACGGCGAGGAGGCCCTCGCCTGGGTGGCCGAGCGGAACGCGGAGACGGAGGCCGAGCTCGCCGCCGGCCCCGGCTTCGACGCCTTCGCCGAACGGCTGCGCGAGGTGCTCGACGCCGTCGACCGCATCCCGTACACCACCCGCCGAGGCCCCTGGCTCTACAACTTCTGGCAGGACGCCGAGCACGTACGGGGCCTGTGGCGGCGCACCACCCTGGAGCAGTACCGCAAGGACGCCCCGGAGTGGGAGACGCTGCTCGACGTGGACGCGCTCGCCGAGGCCGAGGGCGAGAAGTGGGTGTGGGCCGGCGCCCGGGTCCGGCGGCCCGCCCACGACCGGGCCCTCGTCTCCCTCTCCCGGGACGGCGGCGACGCCGTCGTGGTCCGCGAGTTCGACCTCGCCGACCGCGCCTTCGTCCCGGACGGCTTCACCGTGCCCGAGGCCAAGACCAGCATCGGCTGGATCGACGCCGACACCGTCTTCGTCGGCACCGACCACGGCCCCGGCTCCCTCACCGACGCCGGCTACCCCCGCACGGTCCGCCGCTGGCGGCGCGGCACCCCGCTCGCCGAGGCCGTCACCGTCTTCGAGGGCGAGCCCTCCGACGTCTCCGCCTGGGCCTGGCACGACGCCACCCCCGGCTTCGAACGCGACTTCGTCGGCCGCTCCCTCGACTTCTTCCGCAGCGAGACCCACCTCCTCACCCCCGACGGCACCCTCGTCCGCGTCGAGGTCCCCGAGGACGCCGAGGTCTACGCCCACCGCCGGCACCTGATCGTCACCCTGAAGTCGCCCTGGCTCGGCCACCCCGCCGGCGCCCTCCTCGCCTTCGACTTCGACGCCTTCCTCGCCGGCGACCGCACCGCGGAGGCGCTCTTCACCCCCGACGAGCGGACCGCGCTCGCCGGCCACTCCTGGACCCGGCACCACCTGATCCTGGAGACCATGCGGGACGTCAGCACCCGCATCGAGGTGCTCACCCCGCGCGCGGAGGGCGGCTGGTCGCGCGCCCCGCTCGCCGACGTGCCGCCGCTGTCGGCGGTCGCCGTCACCGACACCGACCCGGACGTCTCCGACGAGTACTTCCTCGACGTCTCCGGCTTCCTCCAGCCGTCCACCCTCACCCGCGGCACCGTCGGCGGCGACACCGAGATCCTGCGCCAGGCACCGGCCCGCTTCGACACCACCGGACTCGCCGTCGAGCAGGCCTTCGCCACCTCCGACGACGGCACCCGCGTCCCGTACTTCGTCATCGGCCCCGACCGCTCCGGCGGCGCGGCCCCCGGCCCCACCCTGCTCTACGGCTACGGCGGCTTCGAGGTCTCCCTCACCCCCTCCTACGCGGCGCTCACCGGCCGCGGCTGGCTGGAGACCGGCGGCACGTACGTCATCGCCAACATCCGCGGCGGCGGCGAGTACGGCCCCGGCTGGCACCAGGCCGCGCTCGGCGCCCACCGCCACCGGGCCTTCGAGGACTTCGCGGCCGTCGCCCGGGACCTCGTCGCCCGCGGCATCACCACCCCGGCGACGCTCGGCGCCGCCGGCGGCAGCAACGGCGGCCTCCTCATGGGCGCCATGCTCACCCGCTACCCGGAGCTGTTCGGCGCGATCGTCTGCCAGGTGCCGCTGCTCGACATGGTCCGCTTCCACAAGCTGCTGGCCGGCGCCTCCTGGATCGCCGAGTACGGCGACCCCGAGGACGAGGCCGACCTGCCGCACCTGCTCGACCTCTCCCCGTACCACCGGCTCGACCCCGACGCCGCCTACCCGCCGGTGCTGCTCACCACCTCCACCCGCGACGACCGGGTGCACCCCGGGCACGCCCGCAAGGCGGCGGCGCGGCTGCGCGAGCTCGGCCACCCGGTGCTCTTCCACGAGAACACCGGCGGCGGCCACGCGGGCGCCACCGACAACGCGCAGGCCGCCCGGAACAAGGCCCTGATGTACACCTTCCTGCGCAAGCACCTGACCGAAGGGTGACGGACGGGCTCACAGCCAGCCGTGCCGCTGGGCCTGGAGCGCCAGCTGGAAACGGTTGGCCGCCCCCAGCCGGGCCATCAGGACCTGGATCCGGCGGAAGAGGGTGCGGCGGCTGACGCCGATCTCCCGGGCGATCACCTCGTCCGCCGCGCCCCCGGCCAGCAGCCACAGCAGCCGCCGGTCGGCCGGCGCGAGCCCGCCCGGGAGCGCGGTGCGGCCGTGGAAGGGCAGCGCGTCCCGCCAGGACTGCTCGAAGAGCGCCACCAGCGCCGAGAGCAGTCCGCACGGCTGCACCACCAGCATCGTGTGGTGCACGTCGGCCTCCCGGATCGACAGCGACACCAGCGCGTACGCGTCGTCGATGACCACCAGCTTGACCGGCACGGCCGGCAGCACCCGGGCCTGCTCGCCCGCCGCGATCACCGGCTCGATCGCCTCCTCCAGGTGCCCCGGCCACTCCAGCGAGGCCCGCGAGTAGATCACCCGCTGGGTGACGCCCCGGGCGAGGGTGGCGAGCGCGTCCCCGGTCGCGCCGGGGATCGGGAAGTACGGCGGCGAGTCCAGCTGCCGGATCTGCTGCCGGGCGCTCGCCCACGCCTGCCGCATCCGGGGCCCGATCGCCTCCCCGGTCACCACCTCCACCAGGTCGCCGTCGGACGCGGCGAGGCGGCGGCGCCGGAACGCCTCGAAGGCGGCGCCCACCGCGATCCGCGACTCGTCCAGCTCGGCCGCCCGGTGCCGGCCCAGGACCTCCAGGCCCGCCGCCGGCGGCACCGGCACCGCCGCGCCGCCCCCGTCCGCCACCGGGCTCGCCAGGCCCGCGCCGACCAGCTCCCCGTACGCCTCCGCCAGCGCGGGACCGTCGAGCCCGGCCGCCGCGCCGACCGCCTCCAGCGGCGCCGGAGCCCGCTCCAGGAGCACGCGGTAGAGCCGCGCCGCCGTCTCGCCGAGGCCGAGCAGCCGCAGCGCCCCGCCCAGTCTCTCGTTCGCCATGGCCCCATTCTCGGCACCTCCCGGCCGCCCCGGTGTCCGATCCGTGCCACTGGCACTCCCGCGCACCGCCGCCCCCCGCGCCGCGCTACGGTCCGTGAGCCGCCGACGACCGGCGGTTCCCGCAGCAACCCCGACGAAGGAGCACGCCGTGGCGAAGGGTCGCAAGAACGGCCTGTACGACAACATCTCCGAGGAACTCTCCGCGCTGATGCGGACCGGCTGGGCCGACACCGAGCGGCACGACCTGGAGCCCTCCGAGCAGGCGCCGTACGCCGCCGCCCGCCGGGCCGCGCTCTCCGCGCGGTTCCCCGGCGAGCGCCTGGTGATCCCCTCCGGCAACCTCAAGGTCCGCTCGAACGACGACACCTACCCCTTCCGCCCGCACTCCGCCTACGTCCACATGACCGGCGACCGGTCCCGCGACTGCGCCCTCGTCCTGGAGCCGCGCGCGGACGGCGGCCACGACGCGCACTGCTACCAGCTGCCCCGCGACAGCCGCGACGACGACACCTTCTGGATCGGGTACACGGCCGAGCTGTGGATGGGCCGCCGGCTCTCCCTCGCCGAGGCCGAGCGGGTCCTCGGACTGCCCTGCCGGGACGTCCGGAAGGCCCCGGAGGAGCTGGCCGCCGGCGCCGGCGTGCCCACCCGGATCGTCCGCGGCGTCGACCCCGCCCTGGAGGCGGCCGTCACCACCGACGAGGAGCGGGACACCGAACTGGCGGACGTCCTCAGCGAGTTGCGCCTGATCAAGGACGCGTGGGAGATCGGCGAGCTGCGCAAGGCCGTCGACTCCACCGTCCGCGGCTTCACCGACGCCATCGGCGACCTGTCGACCGCCGTCGCCACCTCCGAGCGGTGGATCGAGGGCACCTTCTTCCGCCGCGCCCGCCTGGAGGGCAACTCCGTCGGCTACGGCACCATCTGCGCGGCCGGCGAGCACGCCACGATCATGCACTGGACCTCCAACGACGGCCCGGTCCGCCCCGGCGAGCTGCTGCTCCTCGACGCCGGCGTGGAGTCCCGCACCCTCTACACCGCCGACGTCACCCGCACCCTCCCCGTCAGCGGCACCTTCACCCCCGTCCAGCGGCGGGTGTACGACGCCGTGTACGAGGCCCAGCAGGCCGGCTTCGACGCGGTGAAGCCCGGCGCCCCCTACCGCGCCTTCCACGAGGCCGCCCAGCGCTCCCTGGCGGCCCGGCTGGTGGAGTGGGGCTTCATCGAGGGCCCGGTGGACCGCGCGTACGCGCTCGGCCTCCAGCGGCGCTTCACCATGGCGGGCACCGGCCACATGCTCGGGCTCGACGTGCACGACTGCGCCACCGCGCGCACCGAGGAGTACGTCGACGGCGTCCTGGCGCCGGGCATGGTCCTCACCGTCGAGCCGGGCCTCTACTTCCAGCCCGACGACCTCACCGTCCCCGCCGAGTGGCGCGGCATCGGCGTCCGCATCGAGGACGACCTGCTGGTCACCGAGGACGGCCACGAGAACCTCTCCGCCGCCCTGCCGCGCACCTCCGCCGAGGTGGAGGAGTGGATGGCCCGCGTCGCGGGCTGACGGGGCCGGCCGGCGGACCCCCGCTGACGGACCGGGCCGTCCGGTCGCATCATGTGATCATGATGCAGTCCTTCCTGCCCGTGCTCGAACGCGTCGCCGAGGAGATCGGGACCCTCGTCGGCCGCGGCCGCCCCGCCGACTACATCCCGGCGCTCGCCGCCGGAGACCCGAACCGCTTCGGGATGGCCGTGGCCGAACTGGACGGCAGTGTGTACGGGGTGGGGGAGTGGCAGCAGCCCTTCTCCACCCAGTCCGTCACCAAGGTCTTCACCCTGGCGCTCGCCCTCGCCGAGGAGGGCGAGGAACTGTGGGAGCACGTGGGCCGCGAACCCTCCGGCAACCCCTTCAACTCGCTGGTCCAGCTGGAGTACGAGCAGGGCATCCCCCGCAACCCGTTCATCAACGCGGGCGCCCTCGTCGTCACCGACCGGCTCCACCGGCTCACCGGCGACGCCTCCGGCGGCCTGCGGGACTTCCTGCGCGCCGAGAGCGGCAACGACGACCTCGACTTCGACCGGGACGTGGCCGCCTCCGAGACCGAGCACGGCGACCGCAACGCGGCCCTCGCCCACTTCATGGCCTCGTACGGCAACATCACCACCCCCGTCCCCACCCTGCTGCGCGAGTACTTCCGCCAGTGCTCGATCGAGGCGTCCTGCGCCGACCTCGCCGTCGCCACCGGCTTCCTCGCCCGGCACGGCATCCGCGCCGACGGCAGCCGGCTCCTCACCCGCAGCCAGGCCAAACAGGTCAACGCCGTCATGCTCACCTGCGGCACCTACGACGCCGCCGGGGACTTCGCCTACCGGGTGGGGCTCCCCGGCAAGAGCGGCGTCGGCGGCGCGATCATCGCCGTCGTCCCCGGCCGCTGCACCCTGTGCGTGTGGAGCCCGGGCCTCGACGAACGGGGCAACTCGGTCGCCGGGGTCGCCGCCCTCGACCGCTTCACCACCATCACCGGCCTCTCCGTCTTCTGATCCCGCCCGGACGCGGGGCCGGCTGGCGGGGTTGTCCCGGACGGGGTACAGATCCGGTGGGGGCGCCGTGGGCGCCCGCAGCGAAGGAGGTCGCCGTGGACAACCGCACCACCGGATTCGTGCAGTCCTTCAACCGCCGCTCCGGCTACGGCTTCGTGCTGCCCGTCGGGTCCGAGGAACCCGTCTTCTTCCGGGCGGAGGACGTCGAGGACGGCGTCCGCTCCCTCTCCGAGGGCCAGCAGCTCACCTTCGTCCTCGTCCTCGGCGAGGGCCGCTTCGAGGCGAAGGAGCTCCGCACCTGACGCGGCCCGCCCCCGCCGCGGCCTCCCCCGTACGGAGCAGCGTCCGCCGTGGCAGGGTGGGGGAATGACCGTCGAAGTGCGTCCGGCCTCCGTCTACGAGGACGTCCGCGCGGTGATCGGCCCCAGGTCGCCCACCGCCAACGTGTGTTTCTGCCTGAGCTACCGGATCCCGTCCAAGCTCAACAACGAGCTGCGCGGACCGGCCAGGGGCGAGTACGTCGCCGCGCTGTGCGCCGGTGACCCACCGCCGGGCGTCCTCGCCTACGACGACGGCGAGCCGGCCGGCTGGGCCGCCGTGGCGCCCCGCTCCGAGACGGCCTTCGCCCGCAACCGGAAGATCCCGCACGTCGACGACCTGCCGGTCTGGTCGCTCTGGTGCGTCCGGGTCCGCCCCGGCCACCGCAAGCGGGGCATCAGCCACGCCCTGATCGCGGGCGCCGTGGACTTCGCCCGCGCGCACGGGGCGCCGGCGGTGGAGGCGTACCCGCTGGACAACGGCGACGCCCGCGTGGACCTCACGATGGCCTACCCCGGGCTGCGGAAGAACTTCGAACGGGCGGGCTTCGTGAAGGCCGCGGACACCACCTCGGTGCTCGCCGGCCACCCCCGGATCCTCATGCGGCTCGACCTGCGCTGACCCGCGCCCCCGGGGACCGCCGGAAACGACGAGGGCGGGGAACCACCGGTTCCTCGCCCTCTTCAACGTATAGCGCACGGGGGGCCTTGCGGCAAGGCCCCGGGGAGGGCGGAGAATCGGCGGCCGTACAGCACGACCGATGGGGGAACACTCATGTTCGATGCCGATGTCCTCGTGATCGGCGGCGGCCCGACCGGCCTGATGCTCGCCTCCGAACTGCGCCTGCGGGGCGTGCGGCCGCTCGTCCTGGAGAAGGCGACCGCGCCGAGCGGGCACAGCCGCGCGCTCGGACTGCACGTCCGCAGCATCGAGGTGATGGACCAGCGCGGCCTCCTCGACCGCTTCCTCGCCCGGGGGCAGCGGTACCGGGTCGGCGGCTTCTTCGCCGGGCTCGGCACCACCTGGCCCGAGGACCTGGACACCGCCCACTCCTACGTCCTCGGCATCCCGCAGAACATCACCGAGGAACTGCTCGACGAGCACGCCCGCGAGCTGGGCGTGGAGCTCCGGCGCGGCCGGGAGCTCGTCGGACTCGTCCAGGACGCGGAGGGCGTGACGGCGGAGCTCGCCGACGGCTCCCGGCCGCGCGCCCGCTGGCTGGTCGGCTGCGACGGCGGCCGCAGCACCGTGCGCGCCCTCGCCGGGATCGGTTTCCCCGGGCTGCCCGCCCGGCACGAGACGCTGATCGCCGAGGTGCGGATCGGGGTGCCGTGGGAGGAGGTGCTCCCCGTGGTGGCCGAGGTCCGCAGGACGCAGCTGCGGTTCGGCGTGCTGCCGCTCGGCGACGGCCTCTTCCGGGTGGTCGTGCCCGCCGCCGGGCTGTCCGAGGACCGGTCCGCCCCGACCCTCGGCGAACTGAGGGAGCGTCTGACGGCGGTGGCCGGAACCGACTTCGGGGTGCGCGAGCCCCGGTGGCTGTCCCGCTTCGGCGACGGCACCCGGCAGGCCGAGCGGTACCGCGACGGCCGGGTGCTGCTCGCCGGCGACGCCGCGCACATCCACCCGCCGACCGGCGGCCAGGGCCTCAACCTCGGGGTGCAGGACGCCTTCAACCTCGGCTGGAAGCTCGCCGCCGAGGTGCGGGGGTGGGCGCCGGACGGGCTGCTCGACACGTACCACTCCGAGCGCCACCCGGCCGCCGCCGCCGTCCTCGACAACACCCGCGCGCAGATGGAGCTGATGTCCGAGGAGCCGGGGGCCCGGGCCGTGCGCCGCCTGCTCGGCGAGCTGATGGAGCTCGACGGGGTCAACCGGCACCTGATCGAGAAGATCACCGCGATCGACCTCCGCTACGACTGCGCGGGGGAGGACGAACACCCCCTGGTCGGCCGGCGGCTGAGGGACGTGCCGCTGAAGGAGGGCCGCCTGTACGAGACGGCGCGCTCCGGGCGCGGCATCCTGCTCGACCGCACCGGGACGCTCTCGGCGGAGGGCTGGGAGGACCGGGTGGAGCGCGTCGCCGGCGCCGGCGAACCGGACGTGCCGGCGGCGCTGCTGCGGCCGGACGGGCACGTCGTCTGGGTCGGCGACGACCCGGCGGGGCTGCGGGAGCGCCTGGAGCGGTGGTTCGGGGCGCCGTCGGCGGCCTGATCCGCGCGGCCGTGGGGGCCCCCCCCGGGCGGCCGCCCCGCCCCGGCCCCCCCCGCGCCCGGCCCGCCCAACCCC
>NZ_JBEZUZ010000095.1:8897-30296 GCF_040636735.1 Streptomyces sp. NPDC035033
ACCCTCGAAGCAGGCGAGCAGATGTCGAGACTCTCCTCCGACCTGCGGAGCTTCCTCCACCAGGGCCTCCCCGGGGCGCACGGCCGGCCCGGCCCCGTCGCGCGCCTGTCCGGCAAACCCCGCGCCGCGCATTCACCGGATCAGGTGACTGAGGCCGAGGTGAAACGTCCCTCCCGCCGGCCCTCCGGCCACGCTCGACGTGACACTTGGACCCACCCTGTGGAGCGTCCGATGCAGCTGATCCCCCGTCACGACCCGTACCTCACCGTCCGCTCGGCCGGCGCGCTGACCGTCGCCGTCCTCCGCGGCGAACTCGACCTCGTCCTCGTCCGCCACCTGCGGCCCGAGCTCGACGCCCTCGTCCGCGAGGCCGACGCCCTCGCCGTCGACATCCGCCCGCTCGGCTTCTGCGACGCCACCGGCCTCGGCCTGCTCGCCCACTGCGCCCGCGGCGCCCGCGAGCGCGGGGCGCCCTGGCAGCTCGTCTGCGACCAGCCGTGGATCCTCCGCCTGGTCCGGCTCACCGGCCTCGACGAGCTGCTCCGGCCCGGGCCCGCGCTGCGCCCGCTGCCCGCGCCGCCGCTGCCCTCCGGTCCCCGCGCCCGGGCGGAGCACCCCGTCTGAGGCCCCGCGAGACGGCCGGCCCCCTCTCCGAAGACCGGTCGGCCGCGCCCTCCTTCCCCCTCCTCGGCGCCACCGGCGAGCCGGGCGAGGCCGCCCCGTACGACGTGAGGGCCGAGGCGGGGAGCGGTCCGGAGCGGAAACCCGTGGAGCGGCCGGGGGCGGGCGCGTGATGATGGCCGGATGACCACACCGACCGCCCTTCCGCCCGTGGACACGCTCGTCGTCGTCGACGTCCAGTCCGCCTTCGTCACCGGCGGCGGCGCCGTCCCCGACGCCGCCCGGCTCGTCGACCGCACCGCCGCGCTGATCGCCCGCGCCCGCGCCGCCGGCGCGCTCGTCGTCCACCTCCAGAACGACGGGCCGCCCGGCGCGGAGGACGAACCCCACACCCCGGGCTGGGAGTTGCACCACCCGGTCGTGCCCGGCCCGGCCGAGATCGTGATCCGCAAGCCGCACGACGACGGCTTCCGGGAGACCGGGCTCGGCGCGGTGCTCGCCGGGCGGGGCGCCCGGGCCCTCGCCGTCTGCGGGGTGATGTCGGAGATGTGCGTCCAGGCCACCGCCCGTACGGCCCTGGCGCGCGGCTACCGGGTCGTGGTCCCGTACGACGCCCACGCAACCCAGGACTGCCCGGCCGTCCCCGGCGTCGCCGACGCCGTCCCGGCGGCGGTGGTCTCCCGGGTCGCCGCCTACGCCCTGGGCTCCGACGCGGAGGTCACGGTCCCGGCCGCCGCCGTCGCCTTCACCGCCCCGGTGCCGGCTCCCGGGACCCCGGAAGGAGCGGCGGCGTGACCGGACTGCGCCTCCGCCCGGCCGGCGAGGCCGACCTCGCCGGCCTCGTACGGCTCCGCGACGACGCGGCCCGCTGGATGCTGGCCCGGGGGATCACCGGCCAGTGGCGGCCGGGGGAGCTGGACGAGGACCACTTCCGCCGGGTGCTGCGGCACGGCGAGGTCTGGCTCGCGGAGGACGCCGGGCGCGTCGCCGGCGCCTGGGAGCTGTGGTGGGAGGACGAGAGCGCCTGGGGACCCCAGCCGCCCGTCGCCGGCTACGTCCACCGGCTCATGACGGACCGCGCGGCCCCGCCCGGCACCGGCCGGCTGCTGCTGGCCGCCGCCGAGGACCGGGTGGCGGCCGCCGGCCGGACCCGCGTACGGCTGGACTGCCTGGCCGCCAACCCGAAGCTCACCGCCTACTACCGGCGGGCCGGCTACCGCGTCGTCGGCCACAAGGACGGCAAGCCGCAGCCGGGCGGCCCGGCGAAGTCCTTCACCCTGATGGAGAAGGAACTGCCCGCGTCCGCCTAGGACTCGTCCGCCCCGTCCGACTCCCCGCCCGTCTCCCCGCCGGTGCCCGGCTGGATGCCGGCGAGGAGGTTGAAGGCGCCGGTGAGCAGGTTGAGGCCGACCACGCCGACCACCTCGGCGATCACCCGGTCGCTCCAGCCGTGCGCCCGCACCTCGGCGACGTCCGCGTCGTCGAGCGCGCCCGGTTCGGCGAGGACCTTGAGGGCGAGGGCGATGAGGGCGGCCTCGCGCGGGTCGGTGGAGGTGCCCTGGCGGGCCAGGGCGATGTCGGACTCGCTCAGCCCGGCCGCCCGTCCGGCGGACTCGTGCGCCGCGCGGCAGGTCCCGCAGCCGATCCACTCCTGGACGGCCAGCGACAGCTTCTCGCTCAGCGCGCGCGGGATCTTCACCCGCTTCATCGCGCGGGACAGGCTCAGGTAACCCTCGATCATCGCGGGCGAGTTGGCCATCGTGGAGACCATCTCGCCCGCCGACCCGTGCCGTTCGACGATGTCCGCGAGCAGTTCGCGGGCCCGGCCCTGGGCCTGGTCGGGGGTGAGCGCCGGCAGACGGCGGGCGGGGGTGCTGGTCGTGGTCATGCGTTCCTCCTCGTCGCATCCGTGACGGATACCCTCGGGGGGTATAACGGGGGGTGGGGGGAGATCGTTCCCGCCAGGAGGGCGCCCCCGTCCGGAGGCCGTTCCCGTCCGGAGGCCGTTCCCGCTCCGCGGAGGCGCCGGGTCGCCGTCCTCACGCGGCCCGCGTGTCCCCGGTCCGCAGCACCAGGCGGGACGGGCCGTGGAAGACCCAGTCGGGGGCGTACTCCACCTCGACGAGCGGGCGGGCGTCCGGCCGGAGCGGGGGCAGCCGGTCCAGCAGCACCGCGAGCCCCGTCTCCGCCTCCAGACGGGCGAGCGCCGCCCCCGCGCAGTAGTGGATCCCCAGGCCGAAGGCGCAGTGCCGGCCCGGGGCCCGGCGGACGTCGAGGAGGTCCGGGTCGGGGAAGCGCGCGGGGTCCCGGTGGGCCGAGCCGAGGACCGCCACCAGCCGGTCCCCGCGCCGTATCTCCCGCCCGCCGAGCTCCGTGTCCCGCCACGCCCAGCGGGTCACCATCTGGACCGGCGGGTCGAAGCGCAGGAACTCGTCCACCGCGCCCGCCAGCAGGCCCGGGTCCGCGCGGAGTTCGGCCGCGGTGCCGGGCCGCGCGAGGAGGGCGAGGACCGCCTTCCCGAGGAGGCCCGTGGTCGTCTCGTGCCCCGCCGTCAGCAGGTGGACGCAGGTCGACGCGAGGACGCTGGCCGTCAGCGAGGGATCCTCCCGCGCGGCCCGCGCGAGCGCCCCCATCAGGTCGCGCGGCTCCCCGCCGGCGGCCCCCCGGGCCGCCAGCCCCGCCGTGAAGTACCGCTCCAGCTCGCCCGCCGCCCGGTCGGCGCGGGCCAGCCCCGCGGGCGAGCGGTCGCCCCGGGTGCCGCCCGCCTCCTGGAGCGCCAGCGCCCGCTCCCGGAACCACGGCCACCGCCGCGCCTCCACCCCGAGCACCCGCGCCATGACGAGCAGCGGGAACGGCGCCGCGAAGCCCTGGACCAGATCGACGGCCGGCCGGGCGGCGAGCGGGGCGGCCAGCTCCTCGGCGATCGCCCGCACGGCCGGCCGCAGGCCCGCGACGGCGGCCGGCCCGAGCGGCGGACCCACCCGGGCCCGCAGCCGGGTGTGCCGGGGCGGATCGAGGAAGACCAGCCAGTTCTCCACGACCCGGCGCAGCGTCTCGTACCCCTCCGGGACCGGCGCCGCCCGCCCACTCAGCGGCGACCGCCGCCGGTAGGCGCGCCCCGCCAGCACCCCCGCCACCTCCGCGTACCGGAAGAGGTACCAGGCGGTGGACCCGGCCCCGCGCCCGTCCGTGCCGCCCGGGCCGCCGGGCGGGGGCGTCGCGTGGACGGGGTCCCGCTCGCGGTAGCGCCGGTAGACCGGGTACGGATCGGCCAGGTCGAGCCGCGCCGGATCGAACAGCGGCAGGGTGCCCGCGCCCATCACCCGCTCCCTTCCGGCCGCGCCCCGCCCGGGCCGCTGTCCGCCCCGGACGCCGGCCGGGACCCGGCGCCGCGCACGAGGTCGGCGAGGCCGCCGGGGTCGGCGGGCGGACGGTGCCCCCGCCAGGCGACGTGGCCGTCCGGGCGGACCAGCACGAACGGATGCCCGTACCGCCGCACCGCCTCCTGCGCGCGGACGCGCTCCACGCGGAGCGGCACCCGCCGCTCGGCGAAGGCCCGTTCCGTCCCGTCCACCCCCTCCGGGCCGTCAGGTCCCAGGCGGAGCAGGGTGAACGCCCGGTCGAACAGGTCCAGCGTGGACCGCCCGGGCGCCAGCCACGCGTGCGGGGCGCGCCCGCCGGGCACGGCCGTGCGGTTCCACACCGGCCCGTCCGGCTCGGGACCCGCCCCCGCCTCCGGACCCGCGTCCCCCGCCTTCTCCTCCGCGATCACCGGCGACCGGTAGCGGTGGGAGAAGTGGGCGTCCGGGGCGTCGAACTCGCGCCGGGGGGCCGACGCGGCGATCTGCCGCCCGAGGGCCGCGCGGGCCTCCTCGCCGCGCGGCGAGTCCTCCAGGAGCGCCGCCGACAGCCGCCGGTCCAGGGTGCGGCGCAGATTGCGGTGGCTCTCCTCCAGGCCGGCGAGGGCGACCGGGCGGCGCTCGCTCCCGTACGTGTCGAGCAGCCCCGGCCCGGCCCAGCCGGCCAGTTCTGCGGCGAGCTTCCAGCCCAGGTCGGCCGCGTCGCCGATGCCGGTGGCGAGTCCGAAGCCGCCCGAGGGCGAGAGGGTGTGCGCGGCGTCGCCCGCCAGCAGCACCCGGCCGTCGCGGTAGCGGGCGGCGACCCGGTGGGTGAGGTGCCACTCCGTGTCCGACACCACCTCCACCGGCACGTCCACGGCGAGGGCCCGGCGGACCACCCGCAGGGCGTCGGCGGGCCCCGGCGGGCAGGTCAGCCGGTACAGGCCCCGGCCGTCCATCGCCCGCAGCGGATAGCGCAGCCCGCCCGGCTCGGTCACGAAGTGGACGAGGGCCGCCCGCGCGCCGAGCCGGTCCGCGAGGTCCGGCGCCCGGAAGAGGACGTTCCGCAGGGTGCGGGTGGCGTGCCGCTCCGGCGCGGCGATCCCGCACGCCTTCCGGACCGGCGAGGCCGCCCCGTCGCAGCCCACGAGGTACCGGGCGCGCACCGACGTGCGCGCCCCCGCCGCGTCCGTCAGCGCGGCCCGCACCCCGTCGGCCTCCCGGACGAACCCGGTGAGCCGGGTGCCGAGCCGCACCGGCCCCTCCGGCCGCACGCCCAGCCGCTCCAGGAGCAGCGGCACCAGCCAGTGCTGGGGGCAGATCGCCTCGGGCTCCGGCGTGTACGCCGGGAGGGGCCGCTCCCCGGCGGGGGCGAACCGCAGCCGGTGCAGCTCGTGTCCGCCGACCGCCGTCACCCACGCCACGTCCCGGGTGTGTCCGGGCGGCCAGCCCGCGGCCCGGATCGCGTCCGCCACGCCCCAGCGGCGGAACAGCTCCATCGCGCGCGGCCCCACCGTCGACACCTTGGGGTGGGTGATCCGGCCGTCCCCGGCCTCCACCAGCACGAAACCGACGCCCCGCAGGGCCAGGTCGAGGCCGAGCGCGAGCCCCACCGGCCCCCCGCCCACGACCAGGACCTCCGTCTCCTCGACCGGGCCGCCCGCCCGCGCGTCCACCGGCCCGCCCGGCCCCGCCGGGGGCCACCCGTCCGCCGGCCGCCTCGTCACCGTCATCGGCTCAACCCCTCCCCTCCGCGGCGAAGTACTCCGCGTACCAGGCCATCAGCTCCGGCACCCGGTCCGGGACGCCCGGGCACTCCCGGGCCATCGCCGCCAGGTGCCGGAAGCGCATCGCGAACCCGCGCCGGGCCACGTCCGGCCGGGCGATGTGCACCGGCGGCTCCTCCAGTTCGAAGGAGGGGCCCGCCGTCCGCCCCCGCCACCCCGAGTCGAGGGTGACGAGGAGCTCGGCGAGCGGCCGCATCATCCCGGTCATCACGTCGATCGACGCGTTCATCAGCCGGGACCGGCGCAGACTGGCGTCCGGGCTCTCCCCGAAGTGCTGGACCATCAGCTGGAGCATCAGGAAGTAGCTGCGGTTGAACAGCCGCAGCACCTGGCGGGCGTGCGCGTCGAGGACCGCGGCGCGGCCCGGATGGGCGGGATCGGCCGTCGGGTTCCGCAGGGCCGGATGGGCGGGCTCCCACGGCGCCCCCTGCCCCCGGGGCCCGTCGGCCCGCTCGGTCATGAGGAGTTCGGAGAGCCGCACGAAGGTCTCGTGGTGCGACGGCCCGCCGTCCCCCGGCGCGTCGAGGACCCCGCCCTCGCCCTGCTCGGTGACGACGTCGATCGCGAACAGCGCGCTCGACAGGTCGTCCACCTCCAACTGGTAGTCCGGGTGCCGGGAGTCGACGGCCGCGCCCAGGAAGAGGTGGTGCTCGCCGCCGCCCCGCCCCCGCTCCACCGGGAACAGGTCGGGCACCCGGGTCAGCCCGTCCCGGATCGCCGCGTACAGCTCGCTCGGCGACCCGAACGGCGCCCCCGCGCGCGCACCGCCGGCCCGCCGGCCCGACCCGGCCGTGCCGCCCGCGAGCCGCTCCGGCCGCTCGATCGCGATGAACCGCTGGAGGCTGCCCAGGTGCAGCGGCTCCAGGGCGAAGTCCAGCGGCAGCGGCAGCCGCCCCGGCGTCCCGAAGTCGATCGCCGGCACGTGGAAGGGCTCGCCCATCGCCATCAGGACGTTGTTGACGACCAGGAAGTGGACCATCTCCTCGCGGGCCACGTCGAGGAGGCTGTCCCGGATCCCCTTCGCCAGGGTCTCCCCGCCGTCGCCGCAGGCCAGCCGGAGCTGCCGGGGCGTCCACACCCCGCTGCGGACGTACGCGAAACCGGTGCCGTGCGTCGGGACCGTCCAGCCCGCGTAGAGGTACTGGAGCGAGGTCGCCAGCTCCACCGTGACCGCCTGCCACAGCGCGGCGCGCAACTGGGCCCGGGTGGTGATGCGCGGCTCCGCCGCGCGGCGCGGCGCCGGTGCCGCCGGGGCGTGCGGCCGGGCCGCCGCCGCGCCCCGGGACCGCAGATAGGCGAGGAGGAGCCGCGCCTTGGGCAGGGACAGGTCCCGCGTCGGCGGCATGTAGTAGGTGCGGTCCTTGTTCGCCGGGTCGCACATCTGCCAGACGAGCTTCGCGTACGTCTCCACCTTGCAGCGGTCCTCCAGGCTGAACACCTCGTCCCGCATGAACGGGAACAACTGCTCGTAGTACGCGAACACCTCGCGGTACAGCAGGTCGAAGCCGACCTCGGACGGCAGGACGGCGTCCAGGTGCCAGTCGTCGGGCAGCACCCGCACGGCGGCGCCGCCCGCCCACGCCCAGAAGCCGAGCGCGTCGTCGTGGTCGTAGCAGCCGGCCGCCGAGCCGGGCGCCGCCGGATCGGCCGGCGGCAGGTCCCCGGGCCCCGTCGCGAACAGCAGCCGGGCCGTGCCCGGCCGGGCCCCGGAGACCGTGAACCAGCCGCGCCCCTCCGCGTCGGTGGCCAGCCGGCACCCGGCCCCGCCCGCCCCCGGCTCACCGGCCTTCCGGCCGGTCGTCCGCCCGGCCCGGAGCCGCACGACCTCGACGTCACCGGTCCGGGCCGACGGGCCCGACGCCGCCGGATCCAGCGGCAGGGCACGCGGGTTGGGGTACTGGCGCACCTCCACCGCTCCGAACGCGGCGGGCCTGCCGCGCAGGAAGCTCCGCACCGGCACCTCGACGGCGTGCTCGTCGCCCCGCTCGGCGTCCGGATGGTCCAGGATCAGCGCGGCCTCGTCGGTGACCACCACGGCCTCCCGCTCCCGCAGCACCACCCGGTCCGCGCCGCCGCCCCCGCCGGCCCGCACCACCACGAGCCCCTCGGCCCCGGCCCGGCGCACCGCCTCCTCCGAGACGGGCGGCACCGTCGCCACCGCCCCGCCGCGGAACTCCCCGGGCAGCACCGCGACCGTCAGCCCCGACCCCGCCGTGCGCACCTCCAGCGCGGACCCGGCCCCGTCCGCCCCCACGCGCGCGTACGGCTCGTTGACGCACACCCCCTCGGGGCCGACCAGCACCGTGCACGGCCCCGGACCGCCCGGCCCGCCGCCGTCCGCCCCGTACGGGACGAGGAACCGGCCCGCCGGATGGCTGCGCGGCTCCCCCGGGCTCCACGGTGCCACGACCCCCCGCAGCCGCCAGCGCTGCGGAGCGTCTCCGGCCCCCGGCGTCCCCGCCGCCTCCCCTGCCGGCCCGGCGCCCTCGCCGGTCCCGCCGTCCTCGCCGGCCTCGTCGGCCTCCAGGACGAACTGGACCAGGAGCGCCCCGCCGTCCCGCTCCGCCACGGCCGCGCGCAGCGCCCGTACGGCGGGGGAGTCCACCGCGCCGGCCGGCCAGTCGAGCCCGTCGTCCGCCCCCGCCACGCACTGGTGGAGCGCCCGCGCCACCGGCCGGAAGCCCTGCCAGCGCGGCGGCATGAAACCGCTCAGGCCGCCCAGGCAGGCGTAGCCGGCGTCGTGCGACCGGCCGTCCCGCCCGAACGCGAACCGGCCGCCCATCAGCGTCGTCGTCCACGCGGACGCCGGGTCGACGTCGAAGACCCGCGCCCGGTTCACCGTCGTCCCCAGATAGGGGTTGTGATGGCCCCACAGGTCCACCGACCGGCCCACCAGCGGATCCGAGCGGTCGACGGCCCCCGCCGTCCGCTCCACCCCGGTGACCCGCGCCTCCCACACCAGGTGCCCGTTGCCGGAGAAGTGCCCGCCCCGCGCGCCCCGTTCCGCCAGGTGCGCGTGGTAGGCCGCCGCCGGGCCCGCGACCCCGAACGGCACCGGCGGGGCGGCCCCGTCCGCGCCGCGCAGCGCCGTGTTCCCCGCCAGGTCCACGAGGCCCGACCGCGGACCGGTGGGCAGCCGGGTCAGCGCCGTGCCCCCGAAGTACACCCGGGGCAGGTCGAAGACGCTCACGCCGCCTCCAGCCCGGCCGGCGCCGCCGCGCCCCGCCACGCCCCGCCCCGGTCCGGCCCGTCGCACCGGCGGTCGTGCCGGACGATCAGCTCCACCGCCTCCAGGGCCGACTCCACCGCCCCCTCGATCCACGCCGGTTCGGTCGCGCAGTGCTCCCCGGCGAAGTACATCCGGCCCTGCGGACGCAGCGCCCGCAGCCGCTGCTCCTCCCGCTCCGCCGGGTCCGCGCCCCAGCGGATCGTGCAGCCGCCCCGCGTCCACCGGTGCCCGCCCCAGGCCAGGCTCGCGACCCCCCGGACCATGCCGCGCCGCAGCAGCTGCGGATGCATCCGGCCCAGCTCCTCGACGACGGCCCGGTGCCGCGCGGCCTCCGGCATCCCGCCGAGCACGTCGGCGTCCTCGCCGATCGTGTAGCTGGCGAGCAGGGCCGCGCCCAGCGCGGGGTCCGCCGCCTCCGCCTCCCCGTCCCCGGCCGACGCGGACGTCGGGTAGTACGTCTGCCGGATCCGGCCGCCGCTGAACGAGGCACCGCCCCGGATGCCCTCCCGCTCCCAGAAGGGCTCCCGGCAGTGCACGGCGACCTTGGTGGCCGGGCAGTAGACGACCTCGCGGACCACGGAGAGCTTGTCGTCGTCGAAACCGGCCAGCGGCAGCGTGCGCAGCATCGAGAACGGCACCGTGCACAGCACGTAGTCGCAGCGCCGGACCCGTGCCCCCGCGCCCTCGCCGAGCCGCACGCGCACGTGGTCGGCGGCGACCGCGAAACCGGTCGCGCGCTGGCCGAGCCAGATCGGCCCCCGGATCCGGGCGGCGAGCCGCTGGACGAGCTGGTCCATGCCGCAGGCGAGCCGCACCAGCCGGGGGCTCGTCTCGGTCAGGATGTCGTCGAGGAAACCGTCGAGCCGGCCGCCGCAGCCGGCCCGGATCCCCGGGTGGGCCGCGAACAGGCCGTGCACGTCGATCCGGTCCTTGCCGCCGCCCCGCAGATGGGGCGTCAGATCGATCCGGTCCACCAGACCGAGCAGCCGCCCGCCCAGATCGGCGCGGAGCCCGTCCCGCAGCGCGGGCGGGGCGACGGCGTCGACGACCGCCGCCAGCCAGGCGCCGAACACCACCGTCTCCTCGCGGTACCCGGCGAGGCCGAGCGAGGACCGCACCTCGGCCACCAGGGCGCGCGGCGCGTCCCGCAGCCGCACGTGCCCGCCGCCGGTCGCCAGGAAGGCGTTCTCCTCCGACAGCAGCGTGCGGAAGGGGCGCACCTGGTCCGCGAGGCCGAGGTGGGCGACGTACCCCATGGTCCGGTGGTGCGCGGCGGGGATCCGCATCGCGCCCAGCTCCACGAACGGGGCGCCCTCCTGCGCCCCGAAGCGGTGGGTGCGGATCCGCCCGCCGAGCCGCAGGCTCCCCTCCAGGACCTCGACGCGGAAGCCGAGCCGCTCCAGCTCGTAGGCGGCGACGAGCCCCGCCATCCCGGCGCCGACCACGGTCACCGTGCCCGTGGCGCACGGCCGCCGGCGGGCGGAGGGGACACGGAGCGGCTGGAGGGGCCGAGGGGACGGGGAGGACCGCGCCCCACGGGGCGGCGGGACGGCGGCGGGGCTGGTGGACATGGGGATCCGACTCCCGATCGGTTCGGTGCGCACGGCAGGGACGGGCGTGGGGCGGGGCGGCCTCAGGGCCGGGAGACGGGTCTCGCGCCGGCGGCGAGCGCCGCCAGGTACTCCCGCAGCCGGTCCGCGCGGCCCAGCGGGGCGACCAGCCCCACGTACCCGTCGGGCCGCACCAGCCGCAGCTCCGCCGGATCCCCGAGGGCCGCGGCCGCGATCCGGTCGGCGGGCGTCACGGGCAGCAGCCGCACGGGGACGGGGACGGCGGCGCAGGCCGCGCGCAGCGCCCCGCGGGTGACGGAGTCGGCGCGGGCCGTGTGCACCACCAGCGTCCACGTCCCGTACGACAGCAGCCGGTGCAGCCGCACCGCCTCCCCGGGGCCCCCGGCACCGGGCCCGGGCTCCGCCGGGACCACCGGGACGTCCGGCATCCGGTCGCCGGCCCGCACGCCCGAGCCCCGGCCGGGCCCGGGCACGTGCGCGGAGAGCGGGCTGTCGCGGTGGTGCCGCCGCAGATCGCTCAGCCGCAGGTCGAGCCGCCGCTGGAAACCGGCCCGGGCCAGCGCGGCGGGCACCACCGCGGTGAAGGCCCGGTGGCCGAGCGGCGGCAGCGGCAGCTCCATGAAGTTGAACCGCATCTCCCGGATGTACCGCCGCGCCAGGAGCCGCTGTTCCGCCCCGTACGTGTCGAGCAGCGCCTCCCCGGCCTCGCCCCGGTGCACGGCGGCGAGCTTCCAGGCGAGGTTGTGGGCGCCGAGCACCCCCACGTTCATGCCGTGCCCGCCGACCGGGGCCCACGCGTGGGCGGCGTCCCCGGCGAGCAGACCGCGCCCGCTGCGCAGCCGGGCCGCGACCCGGTCGCTGAACCGGGCCCGGTTCAGCCACCGGGACGGGGCGGGGGAGAGCCGCAGGCCGGGCATCCGGGCGGTCTCCGCGACCAGGTCGCGCAGCTCGTCGAGGGTGGGGGCGGCGCCGAGCGACGGGTCGGGGTCGTCGCGGAAGCAGAAGAACCGGTAGCCGCCGTCGGGCAGCGGGAAGACCAGCAGCGCCCGGTGCGGGGCGAGGAAGATGTGTCCGAGGCCCGGCCGCTCGCCGAGCGGCCAGGTCGGCCGGGCGTTGCCCTGCACGACCTGGAGCCCGGTGCGGCGGTGGCCCTCGAACGGGATCCCGAGCCGGTCCCGGACCACGCTGCGGGTGCCCTCGCAGCCCACGATCCAGGACGCGGCGCCCGACTCGACGCGGCCGTCCGCGTGCCGCAGGGTGAACTCGGCCCGGTCGTCGTGCGCCTTCACGTCCGTGAGCTCGGTGTTCCACTCGACGCGGGTGCCGAGCCGGGCCAGCTCCTGGGCCAGCAGGCGTTCGATGACGTGCTGCTCGATGTTGAGCGGGCGGGCGAAGGCGGAGCGCGTCCAGCCGGTGGTGAGCTCGCCCAGGGGCTGGCCGCGGGCGTGCACGGTCACCGCGGCCAGCTCCACCCCGTGCGCGTCCAGGACCGCGCCGACGCCCAGCGCCTCCAGCGCCTCCCGGGCCCGCGCCCACAGCACCAGCGCGCGGGCCTCCCGCTTCGTCTCCGGCGCCCGGTCGACGATCCGGACCCCCAGGCCGAGCCGGCGCAGTCCGATCGCGAGCGTCAGCCCCACCGGCCCGGCCCCCACCACGCAGACGTCGGCGCCGCCGTCCGTCTCCCCGTCCCTGTCCCGCTCCACCCGCCACCCTCCCGTTCGCGTTCCCGTGGACCAGGGTGCGCTCCGGAAGATCACCTCCACCAGGGCGTGCGGAGGGGCGCCAGACGCACGCGACCAGCGGCGATCACTCCCCGTGCATCTGATGGGCCGTTTGGGTGAGGAAGGTGGAATCCGGCCGTCCGTCCCGTGACGGGAACCCCCGGGAGGCCGGGCGCGCCACGGCCCGGCCCCCGCCGACCTGCCGGAACCGGCCATTGCGCCGCGCGGTCCGCTCCGCCCGGCGGGCGCCCGGCGCGGCGACTTCACGCCGTCCGGCCGCCCCGCGGCGTGGCGAGTCCTCGCCGCGGTCGCCGCACCCCGCCCCGCGGGCCCCGTGGTGACCACCGGTGCCGGGGCTCGTTGGCCGGGCATGAACGCGCACACCCCCGTCGCCGTGCTGGCCGCCCTCCTGCTCGCCGCCCCCGCCGCCCCGGCCTCCACGGCCGACGCCCCGGCGGTCCCCGCCGGCGCGGCCCTCCGGCTCACCGTCACCGGCCCCGGCCCCGCCACCACCGCCCCGACGCCCGACGGCGCCGCCGCCCCCGCGTCCGCCTCGCGGACCGTCACCCTCCACTGCGACCCGCCCGGCGGCGACCACCCCCGCGCCCGGGCCGCCTGCGCGGACCTCGACGCCTCCCGGGGGCGCGTCGAGCGCGACTCCGACACCGCGTGCGTCCTCCTTTACGACCCCGTCGAGGTCCGCGCCGAGGGCGTCTGGCGCGGCCGCCCGGTCTCCTTCTCCCGCACGTACGGCAACACCTGCGAACTGAACGCCCGCACCGGCGCCGTCTTCGCCTTCTGACCGCGAGACGACCCCCGGGCACCCCGCGCCCCGCCGAACGGATGCGGCGCGGGGGCCCGGCGACGGCACCTCGGCTAGGGTGATTCGGTAGGGATTGCCCCCCGGGGCCAGGCCGATGCGTAGGTCGATGCGTGGACGCTCATCAGTCGTCACCGAGCAGGGTTCCGCAGCCGCCGCGAGCGGCCGTCGGGGACGCGGGCGTGCTCCGGGAACTGCTCCCGATCGCCCTGTGGCGCGAGGACGCCGAGGGGCGCATCGTCGAGTGGTCGCTCGCCGCGCAGGACCTCCTCGGCCACCGCCCCGAGCACGTCCTCGGCCTCCCCGCCGCCCCGCTCCTCGTGCCCGACGCCAACCGGGAGCTCGCCGAACGGCTCACCCGCCGCGTCCAGGCCGGCGAGACCATGGTCGGCACCCTCCCGGTCCGCCACCGCGACGGGCACACGGTCCCCATGGAGATGTGGATCGTGCCCGCCGCCGACCCCACCGGCCGGCCCGGCGCCATGCTCATCGCCGTGGAGACCTCCGAGGTCCTGCGGATGCGGGAGAACCTCGCCGCCATGGAGAGCCTCTTCACCCAGTCCCCCATAGGGCTCGCCCTGCTCGGCCCCGACCTGCGCTTCCTGCGCGTCAACGACGCCCTCGCCCGGATGAACGGCGTCAGCGCCGCCGAACACGTCGGCCGCCGCCTCACCGAGGTCGTGCCCGGCGTCAACACCGCCGCCCTGGAGGGCCTGATGCGGCAGGTCCTCGTCTCCCGCACGCCCGTCATCGACGCCCGCCGGGTCGGGCGCACCCCCGCCGACCCCGGACGCGACCACATCTGGTCCTGCTCCTACGCGCCCCTGATCGACCGCGGCACCCGCCCCGGCCCGGCCGGGACCACCGCCCCCGGCCCTCTGCCCGGCCACGTCGACGGTCACGCCGACGGCCCCCTTCCCGGCCGTGCCGACGGCGCCGCCGACCCCGGCCGGACCGGCCGCCCCCTCGGCATCATCGCCTCCCTCGTCGACATCACCGAGAGCCAGGAGGCGCACACCGAGGTCGAACGGGCCCGGCACCGCTTCGCGCTCCTCTCCGAGGCCGGCGCGCGCATCGGCACCACCCTCGACCTGCGGCAGACCGCCGAGGAGGTGGTCCGCTTCCTCGTGCCGCAGCTCTGCGACTCCGCCGACGTGCAGATGCTGGAAGCCGTCCTGGAACCCGACGACCCGGCCGCCTCCTCCCGGGGCGTGCTGCGCCGCATCGCCGCCGTCTTCCCCGAACCGGTGCCGCCCAGCCCGCTGCTCGGACCCGGCCAGACCTTCCAGCTGCCGGCCGGCTCCGCGTACGAGCGGCTCGTCCTCGCCGGACGGCCCACCTTCCTCGGCGACGCCGACATCCCGGTCCTCTTCCCCGGCAAGGCCGCCGAGTCGCTGCGCGCGTACCTGTCGACCCGCTTCGGCTCCGCCCGCACCGTGCCGCTGGTCGCCCGCGGACAGGTCCTCGGCGCCGTCACCGTCACCCGCCTCAAGACCCGCGAACCCTTCGACGACCAGGACGCGGTGCTCATCGACGAGGTCGTCGCCCGGGCCGCGCTCAACATCGACAACGCCCGCCTCTACACCACCCAGCGCGCCGCCGCCCTCGCCCTCCAGCGCAGCCTCACCAACAGCGCGCTGCCCGCCGTCACCGGCCTCGAACTCACCGGCCGCTACCTCCCCGCGAGCGCGCACGACGTCGGCGGCGACTGGTTCGACGTGATCGAGCTGCCCGGCGGCCGCACCGGCCTCGTCATCGGCGACGTGATGGGCCACGGCATCCACGCGGCCGCCGTCATGGGCCAGCTCCGCACCGCCGTGCGGACCCTGGCCCGCCACGACATCCCGCCCGCCGAGATGCTGCGCTCCCTCGACGCCGTCGTCGCCGACCTCGGCGAGGACACCATGGCGACCTGCCTGTACGCCGTGCACTCCCCGGCCGGCCACACCTGGACGATCGCCCGCGCCGGCCACCTGCCGCCGGCCGTGGTCACGCCCGACGGGACGGTCTCCTTCCTCCAGGGGCCGCCGGGCACCCCGCTCGGCACCGGCGCGCACGACTTCGGCACCGAGGAACTCCCGCTGCCGCCCGGGGGGTTGCTCGTGCTGTACACGGACGGGCTGATCGAGGCCCGGGACCGGGACCTCGACGAGGGGATGCGTCAGCTCGGCCTCGCCCTGGGCAGGGCCGACGGCCCGCTGGAGGAGGTGTGCGACGGCGTCCTGGCCCGGCTCCTCGTGGGCCCGGCCCAGGACGACGTGGCCCTCGTCCTGGCCCGTGCGACCTCCTGACCGCCCCGTACGGGCCCTCCCGCGGCCGCCGGTCCGTCCTCCCGGGGACGGGCGTCAGGCCGCGCGGATCCGGTACAGGTCGCGCAGGAGGGCGATCTCGGCGCCGTGGTGCAGGAGTTCCTGGTTCACCCACCACACGATCTCCAGGAACGGCTCCTCCGCGTCGCCGCCGTGCGGGTAGGTGCACAGCCCGACCGTGTCCAGCCCCTCGTCGCCGACGGAGAGCAGCGCCGAGCGCCACGCCCCGGCGGCCGCGTCGAAGTCGGCGACCGCCGACTTCGCGTCACCGATCACGCGGTAGTCGTCGCGGGTCAGCGAGCGGGTGCCGGCCGTGTGGTCGGCGCGGAGCAGGAGCAGCTCGCTGAGGTGCGAGAGGCGCCAGGCGAGGGTGGTGAACGGCGGCGGCACGGGATGCGGGAACGGAGCGGTGTCCCGGCCCCACTCGCCGGCGCCGCTCAGCTGCGCGGCGGCCGGCCCGGGCCCGTCGGCCCGCCGCCGCACCGACCAGCAGCCCGGCTCCGGCTCCCACCGGTACTCGTCGTCGGTCAGCGGCCCCACCGGCACGTCGGTGCCGTTGCCGCTGTCCACCACCGGGCCGGACAGACGGTCCGTCAGCCGCTGCCGGGCGAAGTCGAACTGGGCGAGGAGGGGGACGAGTCGGGCGGGTGTCGCCATGGGACGGCTCCGATGCGCGGGGACGGGTCGCCGGTACCCTGCCACGGCACCGTCCGCTGCGCACCCGGGTTTCACCGGCCGCCGCCCCGCCGCTCGCCGGCGCCCCGGCCCATCGACTCCACCAGGGGCAGCATCCGGTGCGCGACCCGCTCGCGCAGCGCGATCTCGGTGCGGGTGCGGACCACCCCCGGCAGCCGGATCAGCCGCTGGATCACGTCCTCCAGGTGGCCCGCGTCCCGGGCCACCACCCGCGTCAGCAGGTCGCCCCCGCCGGTGATGGAGAACGCCTCGACGATCTCCGGCACGGCGGCGAGCGCGTCGCCGACCTCGTCGAGCCGGCCCTGCGTGACCTCCACGTGCACGAAGGCGAGCACGGGGTGCCCGAGCGCGGCGGGGGAGAGGACCGGGCCGGTGGCCGTGATCACCCCGTCGCGTTCGAGCCGGTCGATGCGGGCCTGTACGGTGCCCCGGGCGATGCCCAGGATCCGCGCGTACTCCCGCACGCTGGTGCGCGGCTGCTCGATCAGGAGCCGCAGGATGCGGGTGTCGAGTTCGTCCACCGCCATGGCGTGCCGGCCTCCCCGTGCCGCCGGGGCGGGCCGGCCCCGGCGTGATGGTCCGCCCGGCGGGGTGATCCGCCGGAACGGTCCCGACTGTACCCAGCGGCGGACCGGCCGCCCCCGAGGGGCGCGTTCCGCGGTCCCCACGCGCGCGTACCGCACCCACCGGCGCGGTCGGCATGCTCGCGGCCGGGCCCCCGGGCCCCACGCGCGCGTACCGCACCCCGGGCCGGGACGGGGTCGTCCGATCGGCCGACCCCCCGGTCCGCCGGGCGGGGCCGCACGGCCATCCGCCGGGCCGACCGGGCGGGCCCCGTACCGCACCCAGGATGGAGTGCGGAGCGGGACGGCGAGACGGCCTCCCGGCTCTCCCGGACCCCGGCGACCGCCGGGCCCGCCGTCCCCCGCCCGATCACCGAGGAGTGACCGACCATGAAGCAGATCTCGAAGCGCGCCCGTGTCCTGACCGGTGGCGCGGCCCTGGTCGCCCTGGGCGCCGGCGCCTTCGGCGCGGTCTCCGCGAACGCCGCCACCCCGGCCGCCGCCCCCGCCGCCGTCGTCAAGGCCGACGCGAAGAACAAGAACACCACCACCAGCACCCACCTGACGATCGACGCCGCCACCAAGGCCGCGCAGGCCGCCCTCGACGCCGCGGAGAAGGAGAACCAGCGGGTCTCCGTCGCCGTCGTCGACCGCAACGGCAACACGATCGTCACCCTCCGCGGCGACGGCGCCGGCCCGCAGTCCTACGAGTCGGCCGAGAAGAAGGCCTACACCGCCGTCTCCTGGAACGCGCCCACCACCGAGCTGGTCAAGCGCCTGGAGCAGGCCCCCAACCTCAAGGACATCCCCGGCACCCTCTTCCTCGGCGGCGGCGCCCCCGTCACCTCGAAGAACGCCCCCATCGCCGGCATCGGCGTGGCGGGCGCCCCCTCCGGCGACCTCGACCAGAAGTTCGCCCAGGCCGGCGTCGACGCCCTCGCGAAGTAACCCCGCGGGGCCTTTCGCCCCGGCGGCGTCCGGTCACGCCCGTCCGGACGCCGCCGGCCCCCGCCCCGGGGCCGTGCGCACCGTCCGGCGCGCGGCCCCGGCGCCCCTCCTTCCCGCGCCCTCCGCGCCCGCCCCCGAACCAGAGGAGACCGCCGTGACCGCCGCACCCCACCACCGGCTCCTCGCCGCCGCCCGCCGGGGCGACGCCGACGGGGTCCGCGCCGCGCTCGCCGACGGCGCCCCGACCGAGACCCGGGACGAGGAGCTGCGCTCCCCGCTGCTGCTCGCCGTGGCCGGCGACCACGTCGAGGCCGCCCGCGCGCTCGTCGCCGCCGGCGCCGACGTCAACGCCCGGGACGCCCGGTACGACACCCCCTGGCTGGCCACCGGAGCCACCGGCAGCGTGGCGATGCTGCGGGTGCTGCTCGCCGCCGACCCCGCCCCCGACCTCCGGCTGACCGACCGCTTCGGCGGCACCAGTCTCATCCCCGCCGCCGAACGCGGCCACGTCCCGTACGTCCGGGCCGTCCTGCGCGAGACCCCCGTCGACGTCGACCACGTCAACGACCTCGGCTGGACCGCGCTCCTGGAGGCGGTCATCCTCGGCGACGGCGGCCCCGCCCACCAGAAGGTCGTCGCGCTGCTGCTCGCCGCCGGAGCCGACCCCGGGCTCGCCGACGCGTACGGCACCACCGCCCTGGAGCACGCCGAGCGGCGCGGCCACACCGCGCTCGCCGCCCTGCTGCGGCACGCCCCCGCCGCTCCGGCCACCCTGACCTGAGCTGGTCCGTCGGCCCACACCTGGACCGGTTCCACGCGCGAAGACCGGGCCATTGGCCCAGCCTTCCGGAGCTGATTTGAGCCAAGCGCCCGGTCGGTGTTTCTCTTGTGTCCACCAGGTACTTTCGGCGCCGCAGCGCCGGGACGGCGACGAGGCCGCCCCGGACCGCGGCGCCTTCGTCGTGTCCGTGCGCGCCCCACCACCCCGGGGGCAGGGCGCACGGCGGGCGAGCGGCAAGACGAGGGGGCGGCCGACCGTCATGAGGAAGATGTTCGTGGCTCCGGATCCGGGGCTCCTCCGGCTCAGGACCGGACTGCGCGCCGTGCTCGGCATCGCGCTCGCGGTGGCCGTCGCGGAGCTGGCCGGCTTCTCGCTGACCGCGTCGATCACCGGCGGACTGGCGGCGCTGCTCGCCCTGTTCACCGTCGCCGACGCCACCGTCCGCCGCCAGGCCGTCACCACTCTGCTGCTGCCGCTCGCCGGCTTCCCGGTCCTCGCGCTGGCCACGCTGCTGCACGACCACACCCTGATCCGGGACGCGGCCTTCCTCCTCGTCGTCCTCTGCGGCGTCTACGCCCGGCGCTGGGGCCCGCGCGGCCACGCGCTCGGCATCTTCGCCTTCATGAACTTCTTCAGCACCCAGTTCCTGCACGCCGTGCCCGCCCAGCTCCCCGAGCTGTACGCGGCCGTGGGCATCGCCCTCGCGGCGGCCGGGGCGGTGCGCTTCGCGCTCTGGCCGATCGAGCGGCGCACCCCGCCGCCCGCGGTCCCCGCCCCGCTGCCCGGCACCGGTCTCGCCCGGATCACCACCCGGCAGGCGATCCAGGCCACCGCCGCCTGCGCGGTGGCGCTCGGCATCGGCCAGGTGCTCTCCGAGGAGCGCTGGTACTGGGCCGTCGGCACCACCTGGTGGATCTTCGTGAACACCGTCTCCCGCGGCGAGACCCTGGTCCGCGGCTTCCGCCGCTTCCTCGGCACCCTCCTCGGCATCGCCGTCGGCATGGTCGTCGCCCTCCCGCTGCACGGCGCCCCGCTGCCCACCGCCCTCCTGGTGGCCGTCTGCGTCTTCGGGATCTTCTACACCGCGCCGCTCTCCTACAGCTGGATGATGCTCGCGGTCACCGTGATGGCCGGCCTGCTGTACGGGCTCCTCGGCGTCCTCGACCCGGCGCTGCTCGTGCTGCGCCTGGAGGAGACCGTCGTCGGCGCGGTCTGCGCCGCCCTCGCCGTCCTGCTGATCCTCCCGGTCACCACCCACGCCATCAACGAGGCGTGGATCCAGCGCGCCCTGCGCGCCGTCCACGCGGCGACCGCCGCCTCCGAGCGGCGGCTCGCCGGCGACGGGTCGGCCGACCCCACCCCGCACGTCGCCGAGCTCGACCTGCTCCTCGGCCGGGTGCGGCTCTCCCTCGCCCCGCTCGTCCACCCGCTGAGCCCCTTCCGCGCGCGCAAGGCCCGGGCCCGCCGGGTCCTCGCCCTGCTCGACGAGTGCGCCGCCGAGGTGCGCGGCCTCGCGGCCGTCGCGGCCGACCCGGACGCCAGCCACGACGCCCGGCTCGCCGCCGCCTGCTGGCGGGTCGAGGCGGCCGTCGAGCGGCTCACCTCGCCCGGTGCGCCGCAGGCCGCGCCGGTCCGGCCCGTCGCGGAGCCCGCGGCGGCGCCCCACCCGGCCCCCGCCGCCCTCGGCCACGTCAGCGGCCTGGAGCGGCTGCTCGCCGCCCTCGACGAGCCGCTGCGCACCCGGCCCGGCTCCCTCCTCGTCCGCTCCTGAGCCCGGACGCCCGACCGATCGAACTTGGTCTAGACCGCCTGCTAACGTCGGCCCGAGACGGCCGGTCGCGGTGACCGGCCCGGGGCAGGGAGGCGCCGTGGGCGGGATCGACCGGACAGAGCAGCGAGGGCCGGGCCGGGGACGGGCCTACCTCGGCTCCTTCACCTCGAACGGCGGCCGCGGGGTGCTCGCCGCCGACGTCGACCCGGCCACCGGCGCCCTCACCGTGACGGGCGGCACCGACGCCGTCGCCGACCCCTCCTACCTCGCCCTCGCGGGCGGCGTCCTGTACGCGGTCTCCGAGACCGACCGGGGCGCCGTCGCCGCCCTCGACCCCGACGGCCCCGCCCCGCGCCCGCTCGGCGCCCCCGTCCCCGTCGACGGCTCCGGCCCCACCCACCTGGCCGTCGCCGCCGGCCACCTCCTCACCGCCAACTACACCTCCGGCAGCGTCAGCGTCCTGCCGCTGGCCGCCGACGGCACCCCCGGCCCCGCCACCGCCGTCCTCCACCACGAGGGCGGCGGCCCGGTCGCCGACCGGCAGTCCTCGCCCCACGCCCACCAGGTCCTGCCCGCCCCCGGCGGACGCTGGACGGTCAGCGTGGACCTCGGTACGGACTCCGTGCGCGTCTGCGCCCTCGACCCGGCCACCGGCGCCCTCCGCCTCCACCAAGAGACCGTCCTGCGGCCCGGCTACGGCCCCCGCCACCTCGCCTTCCACCCCGCGGGCGGCCACGCCTACGTCGTCGGCGAGCTGGAGCCCGCCGTCACCGTCTGCCGCTGGGACGCCGAGTGCGGCGAGCTGACGCCGCTGGCGGAGATCCCGCTCGTCGCCACGGGCGCCGCCGGGCCGGCGTACCCCTCCGCCGTCGTCGTGGCGCCCGACGGACGGTTCCTGTGGGTGGCGGTGCGCGGCACCGACACGATCGCCGTCCTCGTCCTCTCCCCGGCGGGCGACGAGGCGATCCGCTCCACCGCGGTCTCCTGCGGCGGGGCGTGGCCCCGCGACCTGGCCCTCGACCCGTCCGGGCGGCGGCTGTACGCGGCGAACGAGCGGTCCGGCGACGTCACCTGGTTCGACGTCGACCCGCAGACCGGCACCCCGGTCCGCGCCGGCTCCGTCGAGGTCCCGGCGGTCACCTGCGTCGTCCTCGACTGAGCGGGCGGCCGGGCACGGGCGCAGGGGGGCCGCCCCCGGCGGGCCCGGCCCGGGGCGCACCGCTGATAGGTGGGGGTCGGACACG